>JANNCX010000038.1:0-4910 GCA_031387145.1 Salinibacterium sp. | reverse complement strand
CGTGATGGTTGGCCTCTTGGCATCCCTCTCCGCCTGTTCGACCGCCATCGACACCGAGGGTTGCGAGGCGACGCCCGCGGGCAGCATCTCGAACTCCGTCAAGGTCGTAGGCGCCTTTGGCTCGCGCCCAGAGATCACTGTCGATAAGCCGACCGCTGCAACCACTACTGAGCGCACCGTCGTGATCGCGGGCGACGGAGCTGTCGCAGTCACTGGCGATACCGTCAACGTCGACTTCACGCTCATCAACGGAGCGACCGGCGCCGAGGTGACATCGACCGAATACACGGGGTCATCCGAGACAGCGTTTCCGGTCGATGAGGCAGAGTTTCTCGTCGGAATCGTCAAGACCCTTGAGTGTTCTCGCGTCGGTTCTCGCGTCGTGGGAGTCATCCCTCCCGTCGATTCGTTCGGCGACGAGGGTTCTGCGAGTCTCGGAGTCGGAGCGGGCGAAGACATCGTCTTCGTCGTCGACATCGTCTCGATCGCACCACCCGTCGTACCGCCGCTCTCGCGTGCCGAGGGCGAAGCGGTAGCGCCGACGCAAGGATTCCCTACGGTTGTGCTCGCCGAGGATGGCCGCCCAACCGTGACGATCCCTTCTGGGGCACCACCGACTGACCTTCAAATCGCGCAACTCATCCAGGGTGATGGAGAAGTTGTCGTCGCGGGCAACGACGTCGTCGTTCACTACGAGGGCATCAACTGGAACACGGGCGTCATCTTCGACGAGAGCTGGGCTCGAGGTGAACCCGCGACGTTTAACACGGGTGCTGTAATCGCGGGCTTCGCCGCTGCGATTGTCGGCCAGAAGGTTGGCTCTCAAGTCATCGTCATCATCCCGCCGGATCAGGGCTATGGCGAAGCGGGCAGCCCTCCCGACATCGGCGGCACCGACACTCTCGTGTTCGTCGTGGACATCCTGGGCATAGCCTAGGAGCCATGCGCAGGGTCATCATTCTCGGGTCCACGGGATCGATCGGCACTCAAGCGCTCGAGGTGATCGCGGCGAACCCGCACTTATTTGAGGTCGTGGGTCTCGCCGCCGGGAGCAATCGCGATCTCGTCGCGCACCAAGCGAGCGAATTCGGTGTCAAGCACACGGCATTCGGTGCGGATGACGCGACCCAACTAGTGCGCACGGTCGAAGCCGACGTCGTGCTCAACGGCATCACGGGCTCCGTTGGGCTGGGCCCCACGCTCGCGGTTCTCGAAACCGAAGCAACGTTGGCGCTCGCGAACAAAGAGAGCCTCATTGTGGGAGGCGAGCTCGTGACCTCGCGAGCGCGACCGGGGCAGATCGTGCCCGTCGACTCCGAACACTCCGCGATCGCTCAGGCGCTGCGAGCGGGGGCGCAACATGAGGTCCGTCGACTCGTGCTGACGGCATCCGGTGGTCCGTTTCGTGGCCGCACTCGCGCGTCGCTCAAGGCCGTAACGCCGCAAGAAGCCCTCGCGCATCCCACGTGGGACATGGGCCTCGTCGTCACGACGAATTCCGCGACCCTCGTCAACAAGGGCCTCGAGGTCATCGAGGCACACTTGCTGTTCGGGGTCGGATACGACGACATCGACGTGACGGTGCATCCGCAGTCCATCGTGCACTCAATGGTCGAATTCGTCGACGGATCGACAATCGCTCAAGCCAGCCCGCCCGACATGAAACTGCCCATCTCACTCGGGCTCGACTGGCCCAATCGCGTCGCGGGAGTGGGAAATCCGCTCGATTGGACGACGGCCAGCGCGTGGACGTTCGAGCCACTCGACGAAGACGTCTTTCCTGCTGTTGCGCTCGCGAAGCGCGTGGGAAAGGCGAGGGGCACGTTTCCCGCGGTATTCAATGCGGCGAACGAGCAAGCCGTGCTCGCATTCCACGCGGGGCGCATCGGCTACCTCGACATACTCGAAACCGTTGAGAGAGTTGTCGACCTTCACGACGCGAGCGAGCTGAGTCTCGACGCCGTCTTCGAAGCGGAAACTTGGGCGCGCGCCACGGCGGACAGGCTCCTGTCAGCGTAGGCCAGCTATTCTGAGCGACGTGGAAACCGTGCTGCTCTACATCCTGGGCGTTCTCATCATTGTTGTGGGAGTCGCTTTGTCGATCGGGCTGCACGAGCTCGGCCACCTCGTGCCCGCCAAGAAATTCGGGGTTCGGGTCAGCCAATACATGATCGGGTTTGGCCCAACGATCTTCTCGCGCAAGCGCGGCGAAACCGAGTACGGGTTCAAAGCAATTCCGCTCGGTGGCTATATTTCGATGGCTGGGATGTTCCCTCCGCCACGCAAGGGCGCTGCGCCACGCACGGCGACGACTGGGCTCTTCGACACGTTGGTGCAAGACGCCTCGACCGCGCCGAGTCAGACTCTCGTAGATGTCGGGGAGGGTCGCGCGTTCTACGCGCTTCCCGTCTACAAGCGCATCATCATCATGCTCGGTGGACCGGTCATGAATCTGCTCATCGCGATAGTGCTCTACACCGTGCTGCTGTGCGGCTTCGGGATCGCGCAAGCGAGCACGACGATCGGTAGCGTCTCGGAGTGTGTGCTTCCCTCCACGAGCGAACGCCAAGATTGCGCACCGGGTGACCCCGAGGCCCCGGGGCTTGCGGCTGGACTCCAGCCCGGCGACCGGATCGTGAGTATCGACGGCGAGCAGATTGAGACGTGGGGCCAAGCGACAGCGATCATCCGGGCATCCGCTGGAGTGGATATCTCAGCCGTCGTAGAGCGCGATTCCGAGCTAGTGACTGTCGTTGTGACTCCACTCTTGACCGAGCGCTACGTGACAGACACCGCTGGCGCAATCGTGGAAGACACGAGTGGCGAACCAATGACTCAAGAGGTTGGGTTCGTGGGTATCGGGCCCGCCAGCGAGACCGTGCGGCAACCGATCACGGCCGTTCTGCCAGCGGTGTGGGACAACACCGTGCGCGTCGCGAACCTCATCTTGAACCTCCCTCAACGCATGGTCGACGTCGTCAATGCGGCATTCGGGCCCGAGGAGCGTGACCCCAACGGTCCCATCAGCGTCGTCGGCGTTGGGCGTATTGCGGGCGAGATCACAAGTCTCAACACTGTGCCAGTGGCCGATCGAGCCGCTGCGCTCGTCGGACTTGTCGCGTCACTCAATGTCGCGCTGTTCGTTTTCAACCTCATCCCTCTGATGCCGCTCGACGGTGGTCATGTCGCGAGCGCTTTGTTCGAGGCGATCCGCAGGTTCTTCGCGAAGCTCTTCCGAAAGCCCGATCCCGGGCCCGTCGATGCGTCGAGACTCATCCCGCTCACGCTCGCGGTTGTCGTTGTGCTCGGCGCCATGAGCCTCTTGCTCATCTACGCCGACATCGTCAAGCCGATCTCGATTCTTTAGAGCGCGGATAAGCTAGCACTGTGCCTGCAATCAATCTCGGTATGCCCAAGGTTCCCGAAGTACTTAGCCCGCGTCGCAAGACTCGACAGATCAAGGTCGGGAAGGTGGGCATCGGGAGCGAGTCCCAAGTAAGCGTCCAATCGATGACGACGACGCAAACGACCAACATCGACGCGACTCTTCAGCAAATCGCGGAGCTCACCGCGAGCGGGTGCGACATCGTGCGCGTCGCGGTTCCACATCAGGACGACGCGGATGTCTTGCACATCATTGCCGCGAAGAGCCAGATTCCGGTGATCGCCGACATTCACTTCCAGCCTCGATACGTATTCACGGCGATCGACGCTGGCGTCGGCGCAGTGCGCGTGAACCCTGGCAATATCCGCAAGTTCGACGACCAAGTGGCCGGGATCGCCAAGGCGGCGAATGCCGCTGGCGTGAGCGTGCGCATCGGGGTCAACGCGGGGTCACTTGAGCCGAGCATCCTGCAGAAGTATGGAAAGGCGACCGCGGAAGCACTCGTCGAGAGCGCAGTGTGGGAGGCGAGTCTTTTCGAAGAGCACGACTTTCACGACTTCAAGATCTCGGTCAAGCACAACGACCCCATCGTCATGGTCAAGGCGTATCGGCTGCTCGCCGAACGCGGTGATTGGCCTTTGCACCTCGGGGTGACCGAAGCGGGGCCAGAATTTCAAGGCACGATAAAAAGCGCGACGGCCTTCGGCATCCTGCTGTCTGAGGGCATCGGCGACACTATTCGCGTCTCGCTCTCAGCGCCTCCTGCACTCGAGGTCAAGGTCGGGCTTCAAATTCTGCAATCCCTCAATTTGCGCGAACGCAAGCTCGAGATCGTGTCGTGCCCGAGTTGTGGTCGCGCTCAAGTGGACGTCTACAAGCTCGCAAACGACGTAACCGACGGCCTCGAGGGCATGACGGTTCCGCTTCGCGTCGCCGTCATGGGTTGCGTCGTCAACGGTCCGGGGGAGGCCCGCGAAGCCGACCTCGGTGTCGCAAGCGGCAATGGCCGCGGTCAGATCTTCGTCAAGGGCGAAGTCATCAAGACCGTGCCGGAGGCGGATATTGTCGCCACCCTCATCGAGGAGGCGAACCGCCTCGCGGCCGAGATGCCCCCGGGTACGACGGGGTCCCCGCTCGTCACGACGAGCTAGCGCACGACCCAGTAAACTCGGCGGGTGTCCACTCGCCTCTCGCAGCTCTTTGTCCGCACCCTTCGTGAAGACCCCGTCGACGCCGAGGTAGCGAGCCATCGTTTGCTCGTGCGCGCTGGCTACATCCGGCGCCAAGCGCCGGGCGTCTTCGCGTGGTTGCCGCTCGGGCTCAAGGTGCGCCGCAAGATCGAGAACATCATTCGTGAAGAGCTCGACAAGTTCGGCGCGCAAGAAGTGCACTTTCCCGCGCTCCTCCCGCGTGAGCCATACGAAGTGACGGGTCGCTGGACCGAGTATGGCGACGGCATCTTTCGGCTGAAGGATCGCAAGGGCGCCGACTACTTACTTGCTCCGACCCACGAAGAGGTCTTCAC
>JANNCX010000023.1:0-1564 GCA_031387145.1 Salinibacterium sp. | reverse complement strand
GACGAGCAAGATGAAGTCGTCGCACGGGCCTCGTCGAAAGACGCCGAAGCAACCGAAGCAAGCTCGGCGCAAGACCTCGCGCAAGTCGACGCAGACTGCCGCATCCGGTCGACGCAGAGGCATGATCGCTGTACCGATCGTGCTCGTGGGCGCCCTTGCCTTGAGCGGGTGTAGCGGCGACTTTTGGCCCGACCTTGATGGTGCAGCAGTTGCTCCATCGGCTGAGGCGACGGAGGCTCCCGCTGAAGTGCAGCTAGACCCGCCCGCCGTGACTGTGCGCCAAGTCGAAAGAATCGTCGCGCGCATCAGCGCTATCGCTGAAATCGCAGATGCCGACCGCGATGCCGAACTCATCGCGACACGCTTCGACGGGGCGGCTCTCGAATTGAGGCTCGCGAATTACAAGATCCGTGGCGTTGATGGGACGGTCGCCGCACTTGCGGCTATTCCCGATGGCCCCGTGAAGCTCACGCTTCCGCAGCAAACCGTCGTGTGGCCTCGAACCGTATTCGCCGTCATCCAGGACGACAAAGACGCGACGATTCCGCCGATTGCAATCTTCCTCGAGCAAGCCGACCCGCGCTCGGACTACAAAGTGACCTACGCAATCACGCTCGAGCCCGCGGCGGTGTTGCCGGATGTCGCGCCAGCGAGTGTCGGCGCGTCGAGGCTCGCGACCGACAGCAACGTGCTCAAGTTCACTCCGACCGAGGTCGCTCTCGCGTACGCAGACATTCTTGAGCGCGACGTCGAGTCGAGCGCGTTCCTTGACTTCGAGGCCGAGGGTGACAGTCTTCGTGTCGCGGTGGGGCTCGATGCGAAGAAGGCGATCCGGGCATCCCTCCCGACAACCGCGAGCGTCACGTTCGAGCACCTCATGGGTGAAGCGCAAGAAATTGCGCTCGCGACGAACAGCGCGGGAGCGATCGTTGCCGTCCACCTCTATGAGACGACGACCGTCAAACCCGTCGAAGCTGGCGCCGCGGTCAACCCGTCGGGACAAGTGAAGGCGCTCTCGGGCGTGGCTATCAGCACAAAGGGCGTCATTGCGACCTACGGAGACCAATTGCTCTTCTACGTGCCTCCAGCGGGAAGCGATGAAAAGATTGTGCTACTTGGCTATAGCCAAGGACTCGTCAAAGCATCGGAGATTGGATGACCAACGCCCCGCTCGGCGGCGCTAACCTTCGAGGCGCTGTCGACTTGTCCTCCCTAGTGCGACCCTCAACAGGGAACGGGGCTGTAGCGACATCCGGCGGCGCAGTTCGAGCCGCAACTGATGCAACGTTCACGGAGATTCTCGACCTCTCGTCGATAGTGCCCGTGGTTGTGGAGTTCTACGGTCAAGGTGTTGCTGCTTCGCTCGGCGCAATCGTCGAGAGCTACGCGGGTCGAATCGCCCTCGCGACGATCGATTCGACGACGAACCCACAACTGGTTCAAGCCTTTCAAGTGCAGCAAGTTCCCACCGTCGCGGCAGTTGTCGCGGGCAGGCCGATTCAACCTTTCACGGGAATGATGCCAGAAAACGAGCTACGCGACGAGCTCGATCAATTGCTTCAGC
>JANNCX010000393.1:0-4696 GCA_031387145.1 Salinibacterium sp. | reverse complement strand
GGTCTGGGCGGCCTCGCGGGTGGGGGGCTCGCCCGGGCGCAGCTTGCGGTAGATGTCGAGCAGCGCGTCGTCCTGGCCGGTGGTGTGGTCCTTCTCCAGGGTGGCGCGGATCGACTCGTACTCGCCGAACTCCTCGAGGATCTTGGCGTCGTCCCAGCCGAGGGCCTTGAGCAGGACCGTGACCGACTGCTTGCGCTTGCGGTCGACGCGGACGCCGACCTGGTCGCGCTTGTCGATCTCGAACTCGAGCCATGCGCCACGGCTCGGGATGATGCGTGCCGAGAAGATGTCCTTATCGGAAAGCTTCTCGGGGATGCGGTCGAAGTAGACACCGGGCGAACGAACGAGCTGCGACACGACGACACGCTCGGTGCCGTTGATGATGAACGTGCCCTTTTCCGTCATGAGCGGGAAGTCGCCCATGAAGACCGTCTGGGTCTTGATCTCACCCGTGAGGTGGTTCATGAACTCAGCGTTGACGTAGAGGGGAGCGGCGAAAGTCTTGCCGCGCTCCTTGCACTCGTCGATCGTGTACTTGGGCTCTTCGAGCTCGGGTTCGGTGAACGACAATTGCATCGTCTCGCCGAGGTCTTCGATGGGCGAGATCTCTTCGAAGATCTCATCGAGACCGCTGCGCGAAGGAAGGTCGGTGCGGCCGGCGGCCACTCCGTCCGCGACGCGCTGTTTCCAGATGTCGTTACCGACGAGCCAATCGAAGCTCTCGGTCTGCAAAGCGAGCAGATCGGGAACCGTTAGCGTGTCGGTGATCTTTGCGAAAGATAGCCGCGATGCATTGCGGCCGTTCTTCGGTGAACCATTCTTTTTGGACGAACTAGTGGACGCAGTGCGCGCAGCAGCCAAGGAAATAACCTCCGTGAACCCCGTCGGGTTCTCATGCCGGAAAACCGGCTCTGGGTAATGAAATGCTCACCAGAACCTAAGAAAGATCTGCCCCGCCGCTATACGCGGGGCGCGCCAGCTGTCCACAATATGACGGCATAGGTTGTCTGGGAGCGCAAGGATCAACTATAGGACGTTGTGACGTGCCAATGCAAGTTATTTCTTGACCTGATTGCGTGATTGGGCTATAAGAGCGTCGTCGCCCCGTGATCGAGGTTTACCGAGCGGCGTCGCGCTTGCGAACCGCCATCGCCGCGAACGCTTCCCAGATCAAGCCGTGGGCGTTGTTGACCGTCAAGTCGGCGTGGTCGTAAGCGGGCGCGACCTCCATGACGTCAAACGCGACAACGTTGGTCTCGAGCACGATTTGGCGCACAATTCGCAACAGATCGATCGGTGCGAATCCCCCGGGTGCGGGAGTTCCCGTGGCGGGCGCGAAGCCCGGATCGAGCACGTCGATGTCGATCGAGATGTAGACCTTGTCGCCGCGTTCCTTCGCTGCAGCGATGACGTCTGCCATGACGGCCTTTACGCCGCGCTCCCAGAACTCGTGCATCATGAAATGAGTGAGACCGTTGTCGCGCATCCACTTCTGATCCTCTTCGCCAGGCCAATATCCGCGCAAGCCAACCTGGATGAACTGGTTGCCGGGAATCGCTCCCGACTCGATGAGCCTGCGCATGGGAGTGCCGTGCGACGCGAGGTTACCTTCGATGATGTTCGCGGTGTCGGCGTGCGCGTCGAAGTGGATCATCGTGACGTTGCCAAAACCGTGGTGCTCGGCGACTGCCGTCGCGGCGGGCCACGTGATCGAGTGGTCGCCGCCAATAATGAACGGGATGATGCCGCGACTCGTTACTTCTTTCACTCGCTCGTAGATCGCGGCCTTCGAGATCTCCCACATGCCGTGGCTCGTGACAGCGTCGCCGTAGTCGATGACTTCGAGGTGATCGAAGATCTCGATGCCGAGGTCCAAGTGGTAGGTGCCCGGGTCGTAGGCGTTTGCCCGAAGCGCCCTCGGCCCGAAGCGCGCCCCGGGGCGGTTGGTCGTGCTGTCGTCCCACGGGGCACCGATGACCGCGACATCCGGTTGCCACTCATCGAGCTGTTCTGGTTCGGTCAAGAGGGGGCGCATTCCAAAGGTCGCTGGACCGAGATAGGACTGCGCTTCGAGTTGCGCGCGAAGGGCGGGGGGAAGGTATCGGCGGGGCTCAGTCATGCTCCACGGTACCGCCAAGTGTGCGAAAGTCGTGGAGTGATTGAACCGGCATCTCGCTCGCTCGCCCACAGCGGATTCCACGCTGTGATTACGGCGGATCGCTGGGTGCCCGGCGCGTACACGCTCACGGTCGACGGCACGCCACAATCGCACGTCAATCTCGACGACCCGAGCCAGTTGTTCTTCGAATACGTGCAGCGCATGGGCCACGTGATCGATCAGCTCGGGATGCCCGGCGAGCCCATCACGGCCGTGCACCTTGGGGCGGGGGCACTGACCCTGCCCCGCTACGTCGAGGCGACGCGGCCGGGATCGCGGCAGCAAGTGATCGAGCTCGAATCCGACCTCGTCGACCTCGTGCGCGCTGAGGTTCCGTGGTCGTCGAAGGCCTCGATCCGAGTGCGCCACGGCGACGCTCGCGCCGTCATGGAGAAGCTCCCGCCCGGGCTTCGTGGCACCGTCGATTTGCTCATCGTCGACGTGTTTAGCGGCGCGCGCACTCCCGCTCACGTCACGAGCGTCGAGTTCTATCGGTCGGCCGTATCCCTGCTCGCCCCCAACGGAATCGTGCTCGTGAATGTCGCCGACGGACCTGGACTTGCCTTTGCTCGGGGGCAAGCATCCACTCTGCAATTCGTCATCGGGAATGTCGCGGCGCTCGCCGAGGCACAGATTCTCAAGGGGCGGCGCTTCGGCAACATCGTGCTCGTGGGTTCGCCCTCGCCCCTTCCCTTCGACTGGATGCCCCGGCTCCTCGCCGCGGGGCCTCACCCCTCTAAGGTCGTGGTTGGCGCCGAACTCCGGGGGTTCATCGCGGGCGCTTCCGTCGTGACCGACGCGACGGCCGTTCCGTCGCCACCCCCCTCAAAGGGCATCTTTCAGTTGCGCGAGGGCGCCCGCTGAGCCGGCGTCACTTGAGTCGATTACCCTCGCACCATGGCGGAACTAACCAGAGTGCGCGTGTGGGCATCCGCTCTGCTCGCTCTGCATCTCGACGAGTCGTGGAGCTTCGCATTCGATCACGCGAAGACGCGCGCGGGCTTGTGCAATTACGACCTCAAGCGCATTAGCGTCTCGAGATACCTCGCGGCAAAGTACGAAGACGACGAGATCCATCAAGTGCTCTTGCACGAAGTAGCGCACGCGCTCGCTGGACCGAAAGCTGGCCACGGAGCCGCTTGGCGGTCGATCGCCCAGTCGATCGGGTACGAGGGAAAGCGACTGCACGGTGGTGCGATCGCTGAAGACCTTGCGCCGTGGGTAGGAACGTGCCCCGCTGGACACGTGCACTATCGCTACCGGCGACCGAGTCGGCCGCTCGCGTGCGGAAAGTGCTCGCGGCAATTCGACGCCGCGAACCGAATCACGTGGGCGAAGCGATGAACGACGCGAGCGCTAGGCGAAGTGCGCGTCGAGAGCTGCCACGACGTTCTTCCAGTGACCGAGCATCATGCGCCGTTCCTCGCGATCGGCGAGTAGCTCGTGATGAATCGCGATCGTCGTTCCTGTCGCTGATTGCTTGATCGTGACCTGAAGCGTCGTGTCGTGCGGCCAGTCGTCAGGACGCCAACCGAGTCGAACCCGCACGCCCTCGGTGTAGCTCCGGATCGTGCCAACGACGCCGTCGGCAGTTGCGTACTGAGCACCCTTTTCGATCGGTAGCGCGTCAATCTGCCCTAGCCACAACGGGAGGCCCGCGCCCAGCAAGAATGACCACACTTCACCGACGGGCGCCGCGACGGTAGTGCGTACGCCGACCTCCCAGCCCGCGTCTTTCGTGCGACCAGCCTCAGAATTGCTCACGTAACCGACTATAGTGGTTACGTGGGATCATCGACAGCCAGCCGCACGACCGGCCAATGGATTGACGACCCCGATGGGCTTCATTGGTGGTTCGACTCCGGTTCGATTGCGCTCGACTTCGCGCATCCCGGGCTCACGACACTGACCGACGCACCTCACCTAGCGACGTGGCTCGAGCTTCGGTTCGACAGGTCAGACGGGGCAGTCGATGAGCGCGATGTCGTCGACGCTCGCGCCTTGAGCGATGCGATTCGGGATGCCGCGGCGCGGGCATCCCGCAACGAACACCTCGAGCCCGCTACCGTCGACGTGCTCAACCTCTACGCCGCGACGCCCGACATTCCACCCGCCCTCGCGGGGGGATCCCGTCAAGCCGGCCGCTCTCGCGTACGAACGAGTCAAGCGTTGTCTGCCATTGCACGGGCTGCCGTCGAGCTCTTCTCCGACGACGACGGTCGCATTCGCGAATGCGCGTCCGACGATTGCGACATCGTGTTTTTCGACGACTCACGGTCAAACAACCGACGCTGGTGCTCGATGCAGCGTTGCGGCAACCGGGCGAAAGTGCGCACATTCCGCGCGGCCCACTGAACTATAGGAGCAGCCATGCGCGTTTTACTCAAGCTCGTTCTCGATTGTGCGCCGGATGCCGCGTGGCTCGCGATCCGCAGTCCCCGAGTTCTCGGGCAAGTGTCGTTCCCGCTCACGAGCTTTGAATCGCTCGAGCCCGGGGGGTTTCCTGACGTGTGGGAAGCGGGCGATCATCCGGTGCTC
>JANNCX010000358.1:0-1568 GCA_031387145.1 Salinibacterium sp. | reverse complement strand
CACGGCTCGCCGTCACCTCGCGAGCAAGATCTGTGCGACCCTGCTCAATCTCGCGAGCCAACTCCGCATTCAACCGACTCTGATCGGCCTCAAACGTCGCACGAGCCAACTCGGTATCCCGCGAAATCGCCGCGGCCGCCTCGCGAGCTGCCCCCGTCTCATGAGCCGTGGTGGAACGCAATTCGGCGACCTCGCGCTGCGCTTCTGCACGGAGGGCTTCTGCCTCACGGCGGGCGCTCGCGATCCTCTCGGTCGACTCGCTCGCGGCAGCACTTCGCACAGCAGCTGCTTCGCGCAGTGCATCCTGACTCGCAGTATCCGCTTCGAGACGAGCAAGAGTGCGAATCTCCTCAGCCTCGCGTGTCGCTTCGCTGAGAGCTGAGGCCGCTTCGTCGTGAGCGTCGTCGATTCGTTTCTGAGCCTCGCGAGCGGCGTCGGTTCGAGCTCGATCTACGTCGGCTTGCACCGTCGCGCGCAGCTTCTCGGCGTCGATGTCGGCTTGAGCGATGAGTCGAGTGGACTGCTCCTCGGCGACTCGCAAGGTGTTCTCGAGCTTCGTGCCGAGACCGCTATAGGTGGGTCTGCCGGTCTCATCGAGTTCTGCTTGAAGATCTTCTGTCACGGCGAGAAGGCGCTTGACCTCTTTCGCTGACTCAGCACGGTCCGCAGCTGCTTTGTCTCGTTCACGTCGAAGCGCGAGCAGAGCCCGGTCAACTTCGTCCTTGCGGTATCCGCGCATTTCGGTGCCGAAATCGATGTCGTCAGCAGCCATGGCGTCTCCTTGAAAGTGAGGGTGAACCCTCCGAGTTTAGTGTGAGAACAGCGATAGTCGCCGCAGGGTTAGGCCACTTACGAGCCCGTCGGCTATTCTTGAATGTCTTTGTTGCTGCCACTCTTGAGGCAATTCCGGAGCCCCTTAATCTCGTCCCTAGTGCGAGCGTTTGCGAAGTGCAGCGAAGGGTGCCACGACGTGCGCGTCGGGCCGGGCAGCACGAAAGGAGTAATTCGTGCGACTTGTTCTCGCAATTGTAAGTTTCGTCGTGGCCGCTCTCATGATCGGGTACGGCATCGCTCAGCGGACGATTTTTGCCGAGCCCGACAGAGTGACGGTTTCGACGGTCGTCGACTCCGAGACTGCCGTCACGATCATCGACGGCGCGGCGCTCAACGCGTTTGAGGGCAGTCAGACGGTTCAGGTCAATGGCGTCGGCGAGATCTTCACGGGTTACGGCCGAACGACGGATGTGCTCGCGTGGCTCGGCGAAGCCGAATACACACTTGTGAGCTTTGACGCCGAGTCCGGTGAACTCGAGAGCACGCTCGTGCGAGGTCTCGAGACAGAACTTCCCAACCCCAACGGATCCGACTTGTGGCTCGACGACTATCTCAAGGAAGACGAGCTCAGCTTGACGGTCAACGTGCCAGAAGATATTTCGTTCATCGTCGCGGCAGACGGCGTAGAACCCGCCCCCGACGCAATTGCGATTTCGTGGCCCCTCGACAATTCGACTCCGTGGTCGGGACCGCTCATCGCGGGCGGGGCAATTGTGCTCTTGCTGGGTCTCGGG
>JANNCX010000343.1:0-7207 GCA_031387145.1 Salinibacterium sp. | reverse complement strand
CCAAAGCTCATCATCATCATGCTGATGACGCTCTGGGCCTTGACGAGCCCACCGTAGAAGAATGCAAGCCCTGGTGTCATCAGCAGCACTAGCGCCGATGTCAGGAGTAAGAAGGCGGTATTGCCCTGATCCATTGTGTACCTCTCGTTAAAACTGCGAAGGGGGTGCACCGTCGGGTCCACACAGGGAGGTCACTCCTCGGGCACGCAGCCAGTGTGGGCCGTCGAGGTTTCGCGCGCGGTGTCGCGCGTGTTTCAGGTCTGTTACGCGACACCGTGCCGTGTAAACATCATGTTTCGTGGCTCCACGGATGTGCTGAATATTCGCCTCATAGACTCACTTCATGACTTTGCTGCGCTCCGAACGGTTCTCGGCAGTGCTATTGGTGCTCGCGGCAGCGCTTGGGCTCGCGATTGCGAACTCGCCGGCCGCGTCCACGGCAGCGGCGATCGAGGGTCTGCACATCGGCATTGCAGGGTGGGGGCTCGATCTCACGGTCGGTCACTGGGTGAAAGACGGACTTCTCGCGGTCTTCTTCTTTATTGCGGCAATCGAGTTGCGCCATGAACTTCGACACGGCGAGCTCAATACCCCACGCAAGGCGATCGTCCCGACGGTTGCGGCGGTCGGTGGTGTGCTTGTTCCCGCGGTATTTTATTTGCTTCTCGTCTCGGGCCCCGAGTTGTCACGCGGGTGGCCCATCCCCACGGCTACCGATATCGCGTTCGCGCTTGGAGTGCTCGCAATCGTCGGCAAGGGACTCCCGCCCACGGTTCGCGCCCTACTTCTCGCTATCGCTGTCATCGACGACCTGATCGCTATTCTCATCATCGCGGCCTTCTTTACCGAGTCGCTCTTGCCGCTTCCCTTGCTTATTGCGGTTCCCGTGGTACTCGCGTTCGGGTGGCTGAGTTATCGTGCTCGCGGGAGGTTCAGGGGTGTCGTGATTGCGACTCTCATTGTGCTTGGGGCAGCGACCTGGGTGCTCGTGTTTCTCTCGGGCATCCACCCAACAATCGCTGGCGTCGCGCTCGGGTTGATCATGGCCGACGCTTCGGCGGATCGAACGAGACACGCGATCGAACCGTGGTCGAACGTCGTCATTCTTCCCCTCTTCGCTCTCGTTGCGGCCCTCGTTCCGGTAACGATCACGCGACTCGATCAGTTCAGTCCCGCATTCTGGGCGGTACTCGTCGCCTTGCCGATCGGCAAACTCGTGGGCATCACTGCGGGAGCCCTCATCGCGATGGCGCTCGCGGGTCGAGGCCGGTCTGCGCAGCGGATGCCCGTGGGCGACGTCATCGCAATCGCAGGGCTCGGCGGAATCGGGTTCACGGTGTCACTGCTCATGAACGAGCTCGCGTTCGAAGCCTCGGAGGCACTCGCGAACGAAGTAACTCTCGCCGTGCTTGTGGCGTCATTGCTCGCCGCGATCCTCGGCGGCGTGCTCACTCACGTCCGCAGCCGCCACTACCGCTCGATCACGGCTCCGGAGTCGTAAGCGCAACGATCCGCGAAATCGCGCGCAAGTACTTTTTGCGATAGCCCCCTGCAAGCATGTCATCTGCGAACACCCGATCGAGCGGAGTCCCGCTCGCCACGATGCGCACTTGAGCGTCATATAGTCGGTCGACGAGGGCGACGAGGCGCAGGGCATCCGTTTGGTTATGCAACTCGTGCACACGCACAAAGCCGACGGCGGCAAGGCCGTCGACGAGCTTGGGATACCGCGAGGGGTGCACGGTGCCGAGGTGCTTGAGAATTGCGTCGAACGAGTCGAGCGTTGTTGCTCCCGCAATTACCGCGAGGGCTTCGGCCACATCATCAACCACGCCCGCATGCGCTTCAGGGTCGCGGTGACGATAGTCCAAACCGTCGATGCGAATCGTCGTGAACCTCGCCGCGAGCGAGTCGATCTCGCGCAAGAAGTCTTGAGCGGCAAATCGACCCTCGCCGAGCGTGTTGGGCGGAGTGTTGGATGTTGCCGCAATTCGGGTTCCCGACGCAACGAGTTCGCCGAGCAGCCGAGACATGAGACGGGTGTCGCCCGGGTCGTCGAGCTCGAATTCGTCGATGCAAATGAGCGAAGCGCCCTTGAGCATCTGCACCGCCGACGCGTACCCGAGCGCGCCGACAAGAGCCGTGTACTCGATGAAGGATCCGAAATACTTTCGACCGGGAGCGAGGTGCCACAGCGCAGCGAGCAAATGCGTCTTGCCGACGCCGAAGCCGCCGTCGAGATAGATGCCGGGCAACAGGGGTGCCGCTCTTTTGCGCGAGAAAAGTCCACCGCCCGCGGAGACCCACGATGCGAGGAAATTGCGGATGGCAGCGACCGCTGCCCCTTGCGACGGGTAGTCGCGATCGGGTCGGTACGAATCGAGAGTCGCGCTCGCGAATTGGCGCGGAGGAACGAGGTGGTCGATGATCTCTGACCCCACGAGCGTGGGAACGCGGTCCGCAAGACGCGCGGGAGAATCGCGCGCTTCGTCACTCATGTTGTGCCTCGGTTTTGTGTCGAAGTCTTACTGGAACCCTGTGCGCGCGCAGTTGGACTGCGTAGATTGGACTGCGTAGAAACTTACGAGCAGGGGTACCACAAGACTAGCCGCCGCCTCCTGCCTCACTTCAAGACACGGAGGAATCATGACCGTCGAAATCGACGCAGCCCCACAGTTCGCCGACTTCGCCCATCCCGAGCGACTCGTTTCGGGTGATTGGCTTGAGGCACACCTCGGAACTCCCGGCCTCGTCGTCGTCGAGTCCGACGAAGACGTCCTGCTCTACGAAACGGGCCATATCACGGGCGCCGTCAAGATCGACTGGCACACCGACCTCAACGACCCCGTAGTGCGCGACTACATCGACGGCGAGGCATTCGCCACGTTGCTTGGCTCCAAGGGCATTTCGCGCGACTCGACGATCGTCGTCTACGGCGACAAGAACAACTGGTGGGCGGCTTACGCACTGTGGGTATTCACGCTCTTCGGCCACGAAGACGTACGTCTTCTCGACGGAGGCCGTGTGAAGTGGGAGGCCGAAGGTCGCGAATACACAACCGACGAGACCGTCGTTCTGCCCGTCGAGTACCCGGTCGTCGAGCGCCAGGATGCACCCATCCGCGCATTCAAGGATGACGTGCTCGCACACTTCGGAAACCCGCTCATCGACGTGCGCTCCCCTGAGGAGTACACGGGTGAGCGCACCCACATGCCCGCATACCCCGAGGAGGGCGCGCTGCGCGGCGGCCACATCCCGAGCGCACAGAGCGTGCCGTGGGCTCGCGCCGTCGCCGAAGATGGAGCCTTCAAGAGCCTCGACGAACTCAACGCGATCTACCGCGATGGAGCCGGCCTCAAAGACGGCGACAACGTCATCGCGTATTGCCGCATCGGTGAGCGCTCGAGCCACACGTGGTTCGTTCTCACTCACTTGCTCGGCTTCATGGGCGTTCGCAACTACGACGGTTCGTGGACCGAGTGGGGCTCGACCGTTCGCGTTCCGATCGTGAAGGGCTCTGAGCCCGGCGCAATCCCCGCGAAGTAGAATCACGGGGTGACCATCGACACTCTCCCCGAGAAGCTCGCCGAGATCAGGGAGGAATTCCTCGAACTCACGGTGCGCGAACGGCTCCAACTTTTGCTGGAGTATTCCCGCGACCTCCCCGAGCTTCCCGAGCAATACCGTGATCACCCCGATCTACTCGAACGTGTCGAGGAGTGCCAGTCGCCGGTCTTCATCTTCGTAGAGGTGGACGAGACCCAAGTCGTCCACCTCTGGGCGACCGCCCCTCCAGAAGCCCCAACTACCCGTGGGTTTGCTTCGATCCTCGCTCACGGGCTCGCGGGTCTCACTGCAGAAGAAGTGCTCGCTGTGCCCGACGATTACCCCAACACGATCGGGCTTACCGAAGCCGTGAGCCCGTTGCGCATTCGCGGTATGACGGCCCTTCTCGGGCGCACGAAGCGTCAGATCCGGGAGAAGATCGCCGCGTGATTGTTACGCGCGTGCATCCCGGCCCGGCCGAATCTTTCGAACTGGATGCACCAACCACGCGTGATCGATTGCTCGAGCTGTACCGCCCCGACTCCCCTGAGTGGCTGCGCCTCAACCTCGTGACGAGCGTGAGCGGCAGCGCGGCGGGTGCCGATGGCACGTCGGAATCGCTCACGAGCCGAACCGATCGACGCATACTGGGCGTCATTCGCGAGTTGAGCGACGCTGTGCTTGTGGGCGCCCAATCCGTTCGAGCGGAGGGGTATCAGCTTCCGAAACGTTCCCGTTTGGTCGTCGTCACCGCGAGCGGTGACTTGAGCGGGCACGGCCTCGGCGCCGATGGAGCGGGGAGCGTGACCGTCGTGTGCCCCGCATCCGCTCTCCCCAAGGTTCGCGAGACACTGGGCGAAGCCGAGGTGATCGAGATCGACGCGGTCGACGGGCGAGTGCCCGTCGCCGAACTCGTCTCGGCACTTCGGGCCGCGGGCTTCGCGTCAATCGTGTGCGAGGGCGGCCCGGCTCTCGCAGCCCAATTGCTCGAAGCCGACCTTGTCGACGACGTGTGTCTCACGACAAGCCCGGTTCTCACCGAAGTGCGGTTGCCCACGCTAGGGATGCCCGGCCTCACGCAACGGCCCGTGACGCTTCGGCAGCTCATCGTCGATGACGCAAGTGCCGTCTTCGCGCGCTGGACCGTGCGCGACTAGCTGATTCTCGCGAGCCACCGCTCGATCGCGCGGTTGAAGCGATCGCTGTCGTAGTTCCACAACTTCGTGTGCCTCGCCGTCGCAAACTCTTCGTACGTGACGAGGTCGGGGCGTGCCTCCGCGAGCGCTCGCGAAGCCGTCGGTGGAATGTAGTCGTCTGCCGAGCTGTGCATGAGAAGAATCGGCTTATTCAGTTGTGCGGCCCTCGCGACGAAGTCGAGTCGATCGAGATCTATCGGCGCGGCCTGGCCCGTCAGGATGCCCGCCCACTTCGTTGTGAGCAACGTGAAGACACCGCGCTGCACGAGCGCAGGCAACCGATTAACACCCGCGTGGAACTTGAGCGCGGTGATCCAGTCGATCACGGGCGAGTCGAGGATTACGCCGCGCACGGAAGCGGCGAGAGGTGATCTGGTGACGGCTTGAAGCACGATCGCGCCACCCATTGACCAGCCCATGAGAATGAGGTGCTTCGCGCCGTGGTCGAGCGCCCACGCCATCGCTGCCTCAAGATCGTGCCACTCAGTGTCGCCGAGCGAATATCGATGATCGTCCGTATCGGGAGCATCGCCGTCGTTGCGATACGACACCACGAGCGAGGTGTAACCCAGCTCGCGAAAGACCGGAACCGCCCTCAACGCCTCTTGCCGCCGCACGGCCCGACCGTGCACGTGGATGACCCATCGGTCGGTCGAGCCCTGAGCGGGAACAACCCACGCGGGCGCCGCACCGAGCTCGGTCTCGATCACTACGTCGTTCCACTCGACCCCAAGGTCGGCCGGCGACAAGTAGTACCACCCGCCCAATCGCGCGCGGCGCGCTCCCTCGAGCTCACCGAAGTCGACGCCGAGCAGTTGTCTCGTGACGGTCTCGTCGGTGTACGACAAGATCTCCCCCACTCGAGCGTGCCCAGCATCCCGTCGGAACCACAAGCTGTAGCGCCCAGGCGTCATCGAATCGAGGGTCGCTGAGAGCGTGATGGTGTGTTCACCGACGCGCACAATCCGAACATCTTCGGGCCGGGACTTCGGCGGTGTGACGACCGTTCTCGCGAAGAGAACAGCGACGATCGCGGCCGCTGCAGAGACCGCGAGACCGAGCGATCCGAGGGCGATAGCCGTGGCTCCAGCTGTTCTTCGAGCGCTCAATCGACGAGCCACTCTAGCCTCGCTTCGGTCGGTGTCGCACAGGTAAACGGCGTGCCTCTGGTGAGAATCCCGTGATCGAGCCTAATGTTCTTCTCGTGTCCGACACACCAGCAGTCTTGCCGCTTCCAGCGACTTACGCGAGCGCAGTGGCATCCATTCGCGACGTTGTGATGCGCTCCGAATTGGTCGTCACCGAGATCGCGGCGCCGGGCACCCTCGCGCCTTGGTCGTTTGCTCTCGCCGCGGATGTTGCCCCCGCCCGCCACGGCAGTGACTCCGAATTGGGCACGGGACGATTCGTGCTCTTGTACGACCCCTCGGCTCCCGATGCCTGGAACGGATCGTTTCGCGTCATTTGCTACGCGCAAGCCCCACTCGAGACCGAAATGGGTGTCGACCCCTTTCTCGCGGATGTCGCGTGGTCATGGTTGGTCGACGCACTCGACGGTCGCGGCGCGAGGTATTCCTCGGCGTCGGGCACCGCGACTCGAATCTTGTCGTCGGGCTACGGAGAATTGCAAGCGCAAGGCGACGGAGCTCAAATCGAACTTCGAGCGTCGTGGACTCCAGACGGAGGCGATCTCTCTGCACACGTCGAAGGCTGGAGCGAGTTGTTGTGCATGCTCGCTGGGTTACCTCCGTCGATCGAGGGAGTGAGTTTGCTGTCGGCTCGCCGCGTGGCGCGTGAATAGCTCGGACGGCGTTGTCGAGCCGCTCCCTGAGACGCTCGAACCTGAATCAAGCGAACCCGAAGCACGTGAGCAAGCGGCGCACGTCGCGGTCGACGTCATCGTCGATCGCGAGAGCTACCTCGATGCTGTCGCCGCGATTGCCGCCGGTACTGGACCCATCGCGATCGATGCTGAGCGAGCATCCGGCTACCGGTACTCGCAGCGCGCATACCTCATCCAGATCTTCCGTCGAGGCTCGGGAACCTTCTTGTTCGACCCGCCCGCGATCGGATCGTTCTTGGAGCTCAACGGCGTGATTGCCAATGAAGAGTGGATTCTGCACGCCGCAAGCCAAGACCTCACGTGCTTGCGGGAGGTCGGGCTCGACCCCACACGGCTCTTCGACACCGAACTCGCCGCCCGCCTCGCGGGCATGTCGCGAGTCGGACTCGGTGCTGTCGTCGAAGAGTTGCTGGGCATCCACCTTGCTAAAGAGCACTCGGCAGCCGATTGGTCGACGCGACCGCTGCCGCAAGCGTGGCTCGTGTACGCGGCGCTCGATGTCGAGTTACTCGTCGATGTTCGCGATGGGCTCGCCGAGATTCTCGAGCGCGACGGCAAGAGCGACATCGCGGCTCAAGAGTTCGCATCCGTCTTGGGTCGCGACTTTGTCGTCGTGCGAACC
>JANNCX010000337.1:0-7616 GCA_031387145.1 Salinibacterium sp. | reverse complement strand
GCCCCCTTCTGACCCCGAGCGCGAGAAGGTGCAAATCGCGCGGTTGCGCGCGCTAGCTGCCGAAGCCCACCTCGACCCCGCCTTCGCCGAGAAGTTCTTGAACTTCATCGTCGCCGAAGTGATTCACCACCACCAGTCGATCGCGACGACGGGCTCTATCGAAACGCGGCCTTAAGCGCCGAACGCCGCTTGCAGCGTCGCTTGGTGCACTCCGCGCAACTCGTCGATCGAGAGCGTGAATTCGTCTTGCAACTCGAGCGTGCCACTGTTGTCGGTGACTCCAATGCGCAAGACGGGGTACCCGCGCCCTTCACACAGTCCCACGAACTTGACGTCGTCTTCGCGCGGCACACTCACGAGCATCCGGCCCGTTGACTCGCTGAAGAGCGCGGCTGTCGCATCGACGCCGTCGCGTTCCATGATCTCGGTGATCCACACGCGAGCGCCAATGCCGAAGCGCATGACGGCTTCTGCAAGAGCTACCGCGAGTCCGCCGTCTGCGAGGTCGTGAGCGGATGCCACGAGACTCTGTGCGGCCCCCGCGGCGATGAGCGCCGCGAGCTTCAGTTCCGCGCCCAGATCTACTGCGGGGGGCAAGCCGCCCAAGTGGTCGTGGATCGTTCCCGCCCACGCCGAGCCGTCGAGCTCGTTGCGCGTGACCCCGAGCAAGTAGATGTTGTTGCCTTCGTCTTGCCAGCCGCTCGGGATTCGCTTCGCGACATCATCGATGACGCCGAGGACAGCGACGACGGGCGTCGGGTGAATGGGCACGTCGCCGGTCTGGTTGTAGAAGCTCACGTTGCCACCAGTTACGGGAATCTCGAGCTCGAGGCATCCGTCGGCAAGGCCTTCGACGGCTCGCGAGAACTGCCACATGACTTCGGGGTTCTCGGGGCTGCCGAAGTTGAGGCAGTCGCTCACGGCGACCGGGGTTGCGCCCGTTGCGGCGACGTTGCGGAACGCCTCGGCGAGTGCAAGCTGCGCGCCCACGTAGGGGTCGAGCTGGCAATACCGGCCGTTTGCGTCGGTCGCGACCGCGAAGCCGAGTCCGCTCGACTCGTCGACGCGCACCATTCCGCCGTCGTCGGGAAAGCTCAAGGCAGTGTTGCCCATGACGTAGCGGTCGTATTGGTTTGTGATCCAGCTTTTGTCAGCGAGGTTCGCGCTGCCGAGCAGTGTCTGGAGATCGGCCTTGAGGTCTGCCGAGCGCGGCAGCGACGCCGTCGTGTCGGCTTGCAGCGCGTCGATCCAGGTGGGGTATGCGACGGGACGCTCGTAGACGGGGCCATCGACGGCGACCGTGCGCGGCTCGACGTTGACGATCTCTTCGCCGTGCCAATTGATGATGAGCCGGCCCGTGTCGGTGACTTCGCCGAGCACGCTCGTTTCGACGTCCCATTTCGCCGTCACGGCGAGAAAGCCGTCGAGCTTCTCGGGCGTGACGATCGCCATCATGCGTTCTTGGCTCTCGGACATGAGGATCTCCTCGGCCGTGAGAGTCGGGTCGCGCAGCAGAACCTTTTCGAGCTCGATGAACATTCCACCGTCGCCGTTCGATGCGAGCTCGCTCGTCGCGCAACTGATGCCCGCTGCACCCAAGTCTTGAATGCCCTGCACGAGCTCATTCTTGAACAACTCGAGGCAACACTCGATGAGCACCTTCTCGGCGAACGGGTCGCCCACTTGCACCGCGGGGCGCTTCGTCGGCCCACCGGCGCTGAAGCTATCGGACGCGAGAATGGATGCGCCGCCGATGCCATCTCCACCCGTGCGAGCCCCGAACAGCACGACCTTATTGCCGGCGCCGCGCGCGTTAGCGAGGTGCAGATCCTCGTGTCGGAGCACGCCGACCGCGAGAGCATTGACGAGCGGGTTCGCCTGGTAGACGGAATCGAACCACGTCTCGCCGCCGATGTTCGGTAGGCCAAGGCAATTGCCGTAGAACGAGATTCCCGATACGACTCCGTGCACGACTCGCGCGGTGTCTGGGTCATCGATGTGGCCGAAGCGCAGGGCATCCATCACGGCAACAGGCCGCGCGCCCATCGAGATGATGTCGCGCACAATGCCGCCGACGCCTGTGGCGGCACCTTGGAACGGCTCGATGTAGCTCGGATGATTGTGGCTCTCGATCTTGAACGTGACCGCCCAGCCCTCGCCGACGTCGATCACGCCCGCGTTTTCGCCCATGCCGACCATGAGGTTTTTGCGCATCTTCTCGTTCGTCTTTGAGCCGAATTGGCGCAAGTAGATCTTCGAGCTCTTGTACGAGCAGTGCTCGCTCCACATGACGGAATACATCGCGAGCTCGCCGCTCGTGGGCCGACGCCCGAGGATCGCCTTGATCGACTCGTACTCGTCGGGCTTGAGACCGAGGGCTGCGTACGGCTGCACTTTGTCGGGGGTCGCGGCGGCGTTCGCTACGGTGTCAGCGACACCGGGGGTGGTGGGGGTCACGAGGCTCCAGAAGAGTGGGCGGTCGGATGAGCCAATTCTACCGGCGGGTTGTGGCTCGGAAATCCGCGCACGCGCGCGTTACGCTTTCACCGTGCCAGCAGACGCCTCGATCGACGCCACGCCCCGACCCGCACTGACGTGGGCGCTTGTGCCCGCAGCGCTTCTGAGCGGTAGTGCTGTACTGCTCTTTCCGCTGCGCATGGTGCTCATCGGGTACGCGATTGTCGCTGTGGCACTGGCGATCGCGTGGTGGCTCGACCGAACATCCCGCAGCCAAGGTTTGTTCAGGGACCTCCTGCTCATCGCAGTCGGAATGGTGATCGTCTCGACGATCTCGGTCGAGGCAAACATCGGTTGGGTCAACTTCTTTCTCCTCGGGTTCGTGCTTTCGGCGGCCGTCGCCGTTCCCTACCTCTTGTCGCGATTCGTGTTCAAGGACTACTTGATCCGCTTCAAGTGGAGGGGCGGATGGCCGTGGTCCCGAACACAATGGGTCTACTTGGCCGTGGTGCTCGCCCTCGGGTGGCTCATTCTGCCGTTCTACTTCATCTCGACTGGTGTCTACCTGAATTGGCCTGAGGTCACGGCGTGGCACGAGATCGCGCGACTTTTCGTCGGGGTAAACGCTGTCGGAACGTGGGACGAGCTGTTCTTCATCCTTACGGTCTTCGTGCTTTACAAGCGGCACTTTCCCGTGTGGCAAGCGAACCTTCTGCAAGCGATCGTTTTCGTTTCGTTCTTGTGGGAGCTCGGCTATCAGTCTTGGGGTCCCCTCCTCACAATCCCGTTCGCACTACTGCAAGGTTGGATTTATGCGCAGAC
Source organism: Salinibacterium sp. (assembly GCA_031387145.1). GTDB lineage: Bacteria > Actinomycetota > Actinomycetes > Actinomycetales > Microbacteriaceae > Rhodoglobus. Next base: position 4,337 of record JANNCX010000337.1, on the reverse strand, counting down.
CAAGTCGCTGCCATACGTTCTGACGGTGCACTTGCTTTTTGACGCGATCGTGTTTCTCGTGATAGTCCACGCGCGAAACCCGGGCGCGCTGCCGATCTTCCTTCTGTAATCGACGCGAGCGTAGGATTCCGACATGGCTATCCAGACGCAAGCTAACGATGCGGACGTCACGACCTTCCTCGACTCGATCGAGGATCCCAAGCGCCGAGCCGATGGACACCGCGTTCGCGAGCTCATGGAACGCGTAACGGGAGTCGCGCCCGTGATGTGGGGGCCTGCGATTGTCGGATTCGGTTCCGCCCACTATCAGGGCCGCTCAAGCTCGGGCGAGTGGCCCGTCGTGGCGTTCTCTCCACGCAAGGCAGCGACGACGATTTACGGCGTCTTCAACATCAACGAACCGACCAATCCGCTGTTCGAGTCGCTCGGACCACACACGACGAGCAAAGGTTGCCTCTACATCAAGCGTCTCGACGACATCGACGAGACCGTCTTCGAGCAGCTCGTGCGGCAGTCGTGGGGCCGAGGCGGGGTGTGACTACGCGTTAACGGCAGAAGCGGGGCCGACGAAAGTCGACCCCGCCCCACCGTGAGTAGTTACAGCCCGAAGGTTGCGAGCCAATCCGAAACGACCGGGATGTCGAGTCGCTGGTAGCCGCCGAGGTAGCGGCAGTTCGACGTGTAGCCGTAGCTCGTGACGGCCACGAGTTCACCAGCGAGGTAGACAGGGCCACCCGAGTCGCCGAAGCACGTGCCACCCGTGCCGCGCACGTCGTTCGGGTTGCCGTTCGTCTGCAGAATCTGCGGAGTGAGCTTTTGCCCCGGCATGTCGACGTAGCGACGGAGCAGCGGGTAGGTCATCGGCTGCGGCTTCTGGGGTCCTTCGAGAGGCTTGCGAATCTCGGTGCCATAGCCGACGGCCGTAAAGATGGTCTTGCTTAGCTGACCGTTCACAATCGCGTCGAGCGTGCCGTTTGACGCAATTGCGGGGTAGTCGGAGCCGTGAGCGGCGAGGGGCACGTCAAGCACGATGACACCTACGTCGTTCCAGTTATCCATGTCGGTGAAGTCGGAGTAGGCGGGATGCGTGTACGCGGTTCCCGAGATGAACCCGGCGGTCGTGATCTCGGCGGCCGTGAATCCCGCTGCCGGGTTGGCGGCAATCGGGAACCCGCTCGGTGGCGCTGCCGCGATGACGGAGGTGAAGGTCACGAGGGTCTTGCCGAGGGTTCCTTGCGTGCAGTGCGCCGCGGTCACGATGACCGTGGGCGAGACGAGCGTCGCGCTACAGCGGAAGCGCCCGTCTTCGGAGTAGTACAGGATCAACCCGACATCGGGATGAAGCCCACCATCGGCATCACCGCCGGTGCTTGCTTGGGCCGGAGCCCCGATAGCGAGTGTGGCGAGTGTGGCCGTGGCAAGTGCGACGGCGAGTAACTTCTTGCGCATTCGGTTCCCATCATTCGGTAGGTTGACGATCCATCGATTGTCTACCCCCAAACGCGGTACAGCAAGCAAACCGCACACATTGCCCGTCTTGCGGGCAGCGCGGTAGTACGTGCTAACGCAGAACGGTTGCCTGCAGCACGCTCGTAAAGAACGTGAGTCCGTCGGTGCCCGACCGCATCGCGAGAGAAGTGTCAGGACCGAAACCCTCTTCGACCGCGTGTTCGGGATGCGGCATGAGCCCCACGACGTTCCCGCGTTCATTCACGATGCCCGCGATGTCGTTGAGCGAGCCATTGGGATTGACGTCGAGGTAGCGGAAGACGACGCGGCCCTCGCCCTCAAGTCGCTCGATCGTCTCGACGGCGGCGATGAATCCGCCTTCGCCGTTCTTGAGGGGGATCGTGATCTCTTGACCCTCGGTGAAGCCGTTTGTCCACGCCGTTGAAACGTTTTCGACACTCAACTTCTGGTCGCGGCAAATGAAGTCCCCGTGGTCGTTTCGGATGAGCCCGCCGGGCAGCAAGTGCGCTTCCACGAGAATCTGGAACCCATTGCAAATGCCCAGCACGGGCATCCCGTCATTTGCGGCCTCGATGACTTCGCTCATGATCGGGGATCGCGCGGCGATCGCGCCGCAACGCAAGTAGTCGCCATAGCTGAATCCGCCGGGAAGCACGATTGCGTCGACGCCTTTGAGGTCGTGCTCTCCGTGCCACAGTGCGACGGGCTCGGCGCCCGCGAGGCGTATGGCGCGCTGCGCATCCCGATCATCAAGAGAGCCAGGGAAGGTGATAACGCCGATGCGCATCAGCGCGTTTCTCCCGCGACGCCGTCGCCCTCGACGTAGATGTTGACGACGTCTTCGATCACGGTGTTGGCGAGCATGTCTTCTGCGAGCCCACGAACTTCAGCGAGGAGGTCGGCGTCGACGGGGCCGTCGACCGTCAGTTCGAAGCGCTTGCCGAGTCGCACAGCCGTGAATTGGCTCTTGCCGAGTCGAGCGAGTGCGCCTGCGACGGCCTTGCCTTGCGGGTCGAGAAGTTCGGCCTTGGGCATGACCTCGACGACGATTGTGGGCACGTGGTTACTCCAGGAATTCGCGAGGGTTGATGGCCAAAGTCTACTCGTCCCACGGATTCGCAAGGTCGAGGCGCATTCCCGCGAAGTCTCGAGTGTTGCGCGTTGCGAGGGTCGCGCGGTGCTCGAGCGCGATTCCCGCGATCTGCGCATCGGCGGTCGAGATCGGGCGACCTAGGCGGCGACGATGCGCAACAACGACCGCCGTGTGGCGAGCCGCGATCGCGCTGTAAGGCAAGATACGTGAGCTAAAAACGCTGTCGAGGATGACTTCCAGGCGAGTGGCGAGCTCGCGCCCACGCAACTCCGAACCGAGTAGCTCGATCCCGTAGAAGCACTCTTGGATCGTGATCGCAGCAATGAAGGGATGCGGCTGCGCATCCACCCACCGTGTGACGACCGCCGAGGGACGGGGTCGAAGCAGTTCGGACACAACATTCGTGTCGAGGATGATCACGAATCGAAAGTCGCTGCTCGCGGTTCAACGTCGATGAATTCGCTGCCGTGGCGAATCTCGTCGAGTGCTTCGAAAAACTCTGGGGGAAACTCGATATCCATCATGAGAGTCTGGATTCGTTCACTCAGGCTCGCGTGGGTTCCGGCGGATCCGGGCACTTCGCCTTCGGGCAACGCCCTGTGGAGGATGAGGCGCGCCTCCTCCTCCATGCTGTGTCCGTTCGCAGCGGCGGACTGACGCAGCCGCTCCTTGAGCTGGTCATCGAGGTTTCGCACGACGATTTGAGCCATGATATCCATGATATCATGAGGAGGCGCTAGAGCGCGAGGTAGTGCTGCGCGCGGCCGCGGGTTGCCGCGATCGCGCGCGCGTTGGACTCGTCGGGTCCGAGGGCCCACGCACGGGCATCCGCTTCACTCTTGCCGAAGCGCACGTGTCGCTCGATGAGCCTGGAGTGACGGATGCCGTCATCGAGGTCGACAAAGACGGTCTCGTCGAGCAGCGGCGCGACTTCGCCCCACAACCCCGAGTCGAGCAAGAGGTAGTTGCCTTCGACGACTATCGTCGGCAGCTCGGGTTGGAGGGCGATGGCAGCCGGCACGGCCTCTTCGATCTCGCGATCGAAGCCTGGCGCGAACACCGTTTCACGGGAAACATGCAACTCGCGCAGGGTGCCGAGAAAGCTCTCGACGTCGAATGTGTCGGGCGCGCCCATTCGCTCGCGCCGCCGGAGCGAGACGAGGTGGGCTTGCGAGTAGTGGTACCCGTCCATCGGCAGGAGGGCGGCCGCGCCAAGGCGCGCGACGAGCTCGGCGGCGATCGTGGACTTGCCCACGCCTGGCGGCCCCGTGATGCCCACGAGTCGCGCTCGCGGAGTCTCGGGCAGCGCGGCGATGTGCGCAGCGAGCGCTTCAACCGAGCGGAATGTCGACACGATAGTCCAGACTAGGGCGGTGCGCGATTCCTCGACCCAAGCCAGGACCGTCGGTGTTCTCGTCGCGGGTCAAGTGCTCGCAGGGCTCGGTCAAGGTGCGACGCTCGCGATCGGTGCGATCATCGCAAACGAAATCGCGGGGGCCGCGTTTTCGGGTGCGGCAGCGACCGCGAGCACGCTCGGCGCGGCCATTGCCGCGATCCCGTTGGCGCGCCTCGCCCAGCGTTTTGGGCGACGCCCCGCTCTCGCACTCGGTGCGACAATCGCGGCAATCGGTTCGATCACGACCGTCATTGCAACGGGCCTCGTGCTCTTTCCCCTATTGCTCGTCGGGTTTGCGTTTCTCGGAGTCGGCACGGCAGTAGGCCTTCAAGCGCGCTTCGCCGCTACGGATGCCGCGGCCCCACAGCGACGCGGGCG
>JANNCX010000294.1:0-1900 GCA_031387145.1 Salinibacterium sp. | reverse complement strand
AAGGTGCAGATCTCGCTCGAGCCGATGGAAGTCACGCCCGAGAAGATCTACGAGTTCGAAAACAAGGTCACCGGTGGTCGCATCCCTCGCGAATACATCGGTTCAATCGACGCCGGTTTCCAAGCGTCGATGGCCGTCGGTGTCCTCGCGGGCTACCCGATGGTCGGCGTCAGGGGAATCATCCTCGACGGCGCCGCTCACGATGTTGACTCGTCCGAAATGGCGTTCAAGATTGCAGGCTCCATGGCATTCAAGGAGGCGGCTCGCAAGGCCGACCCCGTGTTGCTCGAGCCGCTCATGGCAGTGGAGGTGCGCACGCCCGAGGAATACATGGGTGATGTCATCGGCGACCTAAACTCGCGCCGCGGCCAGATTCAGTCCATGGAGGATGCGACCGGAGTCAAGGTCGTCACCGCCAAGGTGCCGCTGTCGGAAATGTTCGGATACGTCGGTGACTTGAGGTCGAAGACCTCGGGTCGCGCTGTGTACTCGATGAGTTTCGACAGCTACTCCGAAGTTCCCAAAGCGGTAGCGGAAGAGATCATCCAAAAGAACAAGGGCGAATAGCGCTCTCAGTCTTTACAAGTAACATAACTACACACCAAATCGTGCGGCATCTGGAAATTCCGGATGCTCCACACCCGAGTCCTGAGGAGGACCCACAGTGGCGAAGGCCAAGTTCGAGCGGAGCAAGCCGCACGTAAACATCGGAACGATCGGTCACGTTGACCACGGAAAGACGACGCTCACCGCGGCGATTTCCAAGGTGCTTGCCGACAAGTTCCCGTCAGCGACGAACGTTCAGCGCGACTTCGCGTCGATCGACTCGGCGCCTGAAGAGCGCCAGCGTGGCATCACGATCAACATCTCGCACGTTGAGTACGAGACCGCGAAGCGTCACTACGCTCACGTTGACGCCCCTGGCCACGCTGACTACATCAAGAACATGATCACGGGAGCCGCCCAGATGGACGGCGCAATCCTCGTGGTTGCTGCGACTGATGGCCCCATGGCTCAGACTCGCGAGCACGTGCTGCTCGCGAAGCAGGTTGGCGTTCCTTACCTGCTCGTCGCGCTCAACAAGGCCGACATGGTTGACGACGAAGAGATCCTTGAGCTCGTTGAGCTCGAGGTTCGCGAGTTGCTTTCCGCGCAGGGCTTCGATGGCGACAACGCTCCCGTTGTTCGCGTTTCGGGCCTCAAGGCGCTTGAGGGCGACGAGAAGTGGACCCAGTCCATCCTCGACCTCATGGCCGCCGTTGACGAGTCCGTTCCGGACCCGATCCGCGACAAAGACAAGCCGTTCCTCATGCCCATCGAGGACGTCTTCACGATCACTGGTCGTGGAACCGTCGTTACGGGCCGCGCCGAGCGTGGAACCCTCGCTATCAACTCCGACGTCGAGATCGTGGGCATCCGTCCCGTTCAGAAGACGACGGTTACCGGTATCGAGATGTTCCACAAGCAGCTCGACGAGGCGTGGGCTGGCGAGAACTGTGGACTCCTACTCCGTGGCACGAAGCGTGAAGACGTTGAGCGTGGCCAGGTTGTTGTGAAGCCCGGTTCGGTCACCCCGCACACGGACTTCGAGGGCACCGCGTACATCCTTTCCAAGGATGAGGGTGGGCGTCACAACCCGTTCTACGCGAACTACCGTCCGCAGTTCTACTTCCGTACCACCGACGTCACGGGCGTCATCACGTTGCCAGAAGGCACCGAGATGGTTATGCCTGGCGACACGACCGACATGACCGTTGAGCTCATTCAGCCCATCGCCATGGAGGAAGGCCTCCGCTTCGCAATTCGCGAGGGTGGCCGCACGGTTGGTGCCGGAACGGTAACCAAGATCCTCAAGTAGTTTTGGATCGCCGGTTGAGTAGCGCTTAGCGCGTATCGAAAC
>JANNCX010000267.1:0-2462 GCA_031387145.1 Salinibacterium sp. | reverse complement strand
GTTGCCCGCAAAGACCGCCGTAAAGTCCCGCATGCGCAAGAGCTCGATTCCCGCGTAGTAGCCGAAGTGCGCCGACCAGTCGCCAAGGATGGGAGCCCTCGTTCTCAAGTCCGCGCCATTGATCGCATCGAGGAAGCCTTGCATGCGCGCTTCCGCTTCGATCCAGTCCTGAGGCCCGGAAATATGCATGATTTCGGTGTGTCCGAGCTCAATGAGGTGCCGCGTCGCCATGCGTGCGCCCGCAACTTGGTCGACCGAGAGGCTGTGCGAGCTGTCGAGATCCGTCGACTGGAGCGTCACGAAAGGCACCGAAATCGCGAGGTCTTTGATGACTTCGAAGACGCGCACTTGAGGCGCGATCACGACGAGCGCCTCGATCGATTGACTCAACAAGTAGTCGAGCCCTGCCTTGATCGACGTGTAGTCGCTCGACGAAATGTTCGTGATGCTCAAGCGATAGCCGGCTTCGCGAGCCGCGTGTTCGATCGCGGTGATGCTCGTCGTCGGGCCGTAGTGGCTCGTTTGCGACGACAACACTCCGATGGTTCTCGACTTGCTCGTAACCAGCGCACGCGCGGCCTGGTTCGGCCGATAGCCAATCTCGGTGATGACATCGAGCACGCGCTGCTTCGTCGACTCCTTGATGCTCGGGCTGTCATTGAGCACTCGCGACACGGTTTGGTACGACACCCCGGCAAGACGCGCAACATCACGGATGTTCGGCGCGCGGACCGGTTCTACTTGCATGGTCTTCTTTCCCGACGTCTTCGGCGATGTGTACGTTCACATTATGCACGAGCGCCCGCTCGACGGCAGTCGCAAATGCGTCACAGCGGGCGCGATGGTGCGCGAGATCTCCGCTTTACGAGGGTGACGACGACGGCAACCACGGCGAGTGCCGCGGGAATCAGAAGGTTGGGGCCGGCGAGCACGAGCAACCCCACGACGAGCACAACGGAGACAACGGCCATCCACCATCCGGCTGAGTAGCGATCGAGCAAGCGCACGGCCGCGATCATGCCGAGCGCATATACGGCGACCATCGACGAGGTGTGGATGAGGATGAACGGCGTGAGCACAAGGCCTTGCGTGATGCAGATCGAGAAGTAGCCGAGCTCGATGAGAGCCGTAAGGGCGAGCGCTCTGCGAGGAACGCTCCCAGGCTCCGCACCCTTCGCGAACCAGCGTGGCAAGTGTCCGTCTCTACCGAGGGATGCCGCGAGATTCGCGAACGCGGGAACGTACGTGTTGAGCACGCCCAAGACGACGACCGCGGCGATCACGGCAATCGCGAGCGGCCCCACGCCGGGAGCGGATACGGCGACCAAATCGATGAGCGGAACGCGCGAGCCAGCGGGGGCTCCGGTCGAGACGGCGACCGTCACAAATTGCAGTGCGAAGTAGGCGACTCCGACGACGACGACCGCGATGCCCGTCGCGAGCGGAATCGTGCGGCGCGGATTGCGGAACTCGGCCGCGATGTGTGTCACGGCCTCCCAGCCGGCGAAGGCCCACACGAAGAGACTCACGGCGAGACCCACGCCCGCCCACCCGTGCGGGAGGAACGGCGTGAAGTTGGCGGGGTCCGTCTCGGGGACTGATACGGCAACGACGCCGACAACGATGACGACAAGGAGCCCAGTGAGACCCAGCTGCATCGTGCCACTCACGCGCAGCCCGAAGATGTTGACGACGAGCGGAATGATGAGAAACGCGAAACCGATGAACGGCACGAGCGATCGATCTGCTCCCAACGCCGCGACGAGGTACTCGCCGCCGAGCGTCGCGACGACGGGCGCCCCGAACTGCACTCCGAAAAAGAACCAGTACCCGGCCATGCGAGCCGCGGTCGGGCCGAGCGCGAGGCGCACAAATGTCGCGACCCCGCCCGCGTCGGGGTACCGCGCGGCGAGCGCCGCGAACGTGCCCGCGAGCGGGATGGATAGCCCGAGCACGATGAGCACTGCCACGAGTGATGCGGGGCCCGCGGCATCCGCTGCGAGTCCGGGCAGTACGAGAATGCCCGTGCCAAGCACCGCGGCGATGTACATGGCCGAGGCCGGAACGACTCCTAGGCGGCCCTCGTGAGGGGCTGCCGCCACACCGTTAGACACTATCGAGGGCAGCGAGCACGTCGCTCGTGAGGTCGCCGACATCCTCGATGCCTACCGAGAGACGCACGACGTTTGCGGGAACCTCTAGCGCAGTGCCCTTGACCGACGCGTGAGTCATCTCGGCTGGGTAGCCGATGAGCGACTCGACGCCGCCGAGCGACTCGGCGAGCTGGAAGAGCTTGGTCGATTCCGCGAACTTCTTGGCGGGCACAGCGCCCCCGCGAACCGCGACCGAGATCATTCCGCCGAATGCTTTCATTTGGCGCGCCGCGAGTTCGTGGCCTGGATGGCTCGGCAGGCCAGGGTAATAGACGGCTTCGAGCTTCGGATGCCCGATCAACGCTTCAG
>JANNCX010000219.1:0-2048 GCA_031387145.1 Salinibacterium sp. | reverse complement strand
TCGGCAAGGGCCGCACGGTGGGCCCCGCGGTAGTGCAGACGCTCCGCGCGCTCGGTCACGACGTCACGAGCCTGACAGAACCCGACTTCGAGCAACTCATGGAAGCGGGGCGTAAAGCCGTGGCATCCAAACCCGACGCCTTGATCGTCGTGGGCGGCGACGGCATGGTCAATCTGGGAACCAACCTCGTCGTCAACTCGAAAGTGCCGCTCGGCATTGTGCCTTCGGGAACAGGCAACGACATGGCACGCGGGCTTGGCATTCCGTTCGACAACACGGAAGCTGCGATCGAGGCGCTCGTCGATGCGCTCGGCGAGCCCCCTCGAGTGATCGACGCGGGCCGCATCACGTACTCAGACGAGACAACGGGAGCCGACGCCGTGCGCTGGTTTGCGTGCATGGTTTCCGCAGGGTTCGACTCGGTGGTCAACGAGCGCGCGAATCGGATGCGGCACCCTAAGGGTCCGAGCCGATACACGATCGCTCTCGTGCTCGAACTCGTCGGCCTCAAGCCGATTCCATACACGCTCACGCTCGACGGCAACGAGTTCGAGACGAACGCGATGCTCGTGTCGGTCGGCAACAACGTGTCGCTCGGTGGCGGCATGAAGGCGACCCCAGATGCACTGCTCGACGATGGGCTTCTCGATGTGCTCGTCGTGCAGCCGCTCTCGCGCACGGCGTTCTTGCGGATTTTCCCGCGCGTGTTCAAGGGCACTCACGTAACGGATCCGCGCGTGACGATCCACCGAGCGAAGAGCATCCGGATCGAATCGGATGTCGCCGTCGCGTACGCGGACGGCGAGCGTGTGGGGCGACTTCCCATCACGATCGAGGTAGCGCCCGGTGCCCTGCGGGTGTTGTCCGCGTGACGGCTCCTCCCTGCACTTCCGCGGCGCGCATTGTGCACAGATCTCGCAATTCGTGAGAAGTTGTCGCCGGGTCAGCCTAGGTTTTTCGTAGTGACCGCAGGACAATGAAGAGGTGATCGAGTTGACCGAACCGCAAGTATGGGTACTTATTGGCGTCTTCGCCGCGGCGATGTTCGGGATGATCGGAATTGTCACGTCAAGTTTCAACCGCACGCTTGTTGCCGCGATTGGCGGCGTCGAGGCGAAGATCGGCGGCGTCGAGGCCGAAATCCGAGGGCTGCGCGAGGCGATGGACGCCAAGTTCACTGCCATGGATGTGAAGTTCACTGCCAAGTTGGAAGTGCTCGACAAAGACATTCAAGCGCTCACTCGTCGGGCATATGGAGCCGAACAGGCATAGGTCGGTTACAGATCGACGAGCTGAGCTAAACTAAGCGCTATCGGTGGCCAGACACGAGTAGTGCGTGACTAGTCCGCCGGGCTTCTTTTCTTGCGACACGATGAACTCTTGGTCGGGCTTTCCCCCGGGTGGCGACCCTGCCGTGAATCGCTCAAAAACGGGCTCGCACGCGTTGTTGACGGCGACCTGCAGGCTCCCCGCAAGGTCGACTTTCGACTCCGAGAGAGTTCCTTGACCGATCACGATGTAGGTGTGTGGCTCGGAACACGGCACGACTGTCGCGAACGCGAGCTCTGTGCCGTCCACGAAACTGAAGCAGTCATCAACGCGAACATCGGGCGATGGCATGACAGTCGGCTTGGCGATGCGACCCTCTTCGTCGCGAGTTGGCTCGAGGATGCCGCATCCCGAAATCACAACCGTCGTGAGAGCAACGACGAGCACAACGATCAGGGTGCGGTGAGGGGTCCCCATAGTTCCTTCGCAAGTGAGTGGACGCTTTTGGTGCGCCGCTACCGGGTATGGCATACTCGTGTAGTTGTCGTGACGGCCCCATCGTATAGTGGCCTAGTACGCCGCCCTCTCACGGCGGTAACACGGGTTCGAATCCCGTTGGGGTCACAGTAACGCTAAAGCCCGCGAGCAAAGCTCGTCGCGGGCTTCGCTGCCGCAAGTCGGAGCGAGACCCGGTTAGACTGGCAGGGCGAAGGGGAGTATCCCACCTCGCTGAGCCCGTCAGTACGAGTCCCAATGTTGTGGCTCCGGGTCAGCGGCAG
>JANNCX010000214.1:0-2195 GCA_031387145.1 Salinibacterium sp. | reverse complement strand
AGCTCGACCGCCCGGGCGCGAAGCGAGTCGATGACACGTCGAAGGGCGGGAAGCCAAACGCTCCAGATTGCCGCGCTGATGGTGAGGGCGTATGACAGGTTATTGATGTCTTCGCTCGTGCACGCGAAGTGCGTGAGCTCGGCGATGCTCGTGAGGCCCAGCTCAGTGAGCTTGCCGCGCACCAGGTACTCGACTGCCTTGACGTCATGACGCGTTGTGGCTTCGAGCTTCGCGAGTTCGTCGATCTCGCGCTGGCCGAAGTCGGCCGCGAATTCTCGAAGCTTGCGGGATTGCTCGTGGTCTAGGCGCGCGGACCCGAAGAGCTCGTGGTCGGTCAGGTAAATGAGCCACTCGACTTCGACGTGCACGCGCGCGCGATTGAGTCCCGCCTCCGAGAGGTGTTCGCCTAGAGCCGTTACGGCGGGCCGGTAGCGCCCATCAAGTGGGCTAAGCGGTTGTTCGGGCAAGCTCATGAAACTCCCTGTCGGATTCCTGGTTCGATCTGTCGGAAGAGCGCGGCGCTCGCCCGCTCAATCATGTTGAGCACTTGGTCGAAGAGTGCGGCATCCGAATAATACGGGTCTGGCACGTCGACGAGTGCGGCTTGGTCGCTGTCGAAGGTTAAGAGCAATTGCACCTTGGATCGGTCTTGTTCGGTCGCAGCCCACGCCTTGAGAATGCGCTCTTGGCTGCGATCGAAAACGACGACGAGGTCGAGGTTTGAAAACCACAGTGGGTCGAATTGGCGCCCCCGATGACCCGAGCCGTTGTAGCCCTGAAGCGCGAGTGCCGCGAGAGTGCGATCGTCGGACGGCTCGCCCACGTGCCAATCTCCCGTGCCCGCGGAAATGACTGCCACTTGGCTCTCGAATCCCGCCTTCTTGACGAGGGCCTTGAAAATCGTCTCGGCCATGGGTGAGCGACAAATATTTCCCGTGCACACGAAGCAGATGCGAAAGAGCGCAGTTTCATCGAAAGTGCGCTCGAAGCTCATGCCCTCATTGTCCCGCAGTTTCCTCTCCCCACCATGCCCGGATTTAAGGCGACACCGCACCACTGTGGCTCGAGTGCAGGTGTCGGATCGACACTGTTGCGACGATAGCCGCATGACCCAGCCTCAGGATGCCGCACTCGTCGCAACGCTAGAGAACGAGTATTGGCAGCTCAGCTCAGCCGTCGAACAACTCGAATTCATGCGCCGCACTCTCGTGCCGGGGCCGGCAACCTTCTGGAAGGGCACGGCCCGACACGCCTACGACTCGGCAATCACCGGGCTAACAACGACGGTCGAGGCGGGACTAGGCGCGCTTCGATCGGCGCGCGACCGTGTCGGGTATGCATTGACACAAGTGGTGTCGCGTGTCGGATGAGCTCGTAATTTCCGGCAGTTCGTCGAGTTCGGTCGCTACAGACGAGCTCTATGCAAGTTCGCAACAGCTCGCGAGGCTTGCCGCCGCGGCATCCGTCCTGGCGATGCGACTCGCATCGATCGACCGAATTGTGTCGATGGAATGGCTCGCCGCGGCGGGCGCTCCCGCCGACGCCGCGCGAGCCGAGCAAGACATCGACCAAGCGAAGATCGTGCTCGTTGAGATCGAGTCGCAAGCGCGAATTCTCGAGTTTGCCCTCAATACCGCAGCCGACGGCTACGGTTTCGTGGAGTTGATGATTGGCCGGGTCACGCGGGGGCTCTGGGGCGACGCGGCTGGCGTGTTCGGTGCTTTCCACGCCGTCACGGTGCCCGTGGCCGGAGCAGTCGCTGGTGGGCTGGGGCTCTCGGGTGCCAACGAGCACGATGCGTCGAACTTCTTCACGAATCCCGTGGCCGTAGCCGCAGTTCGTGAAGCCACGATGGCGTCGGATGACGTGATCCTCGGCGCAGCGGGAGTGCCGAGGCCCATCGCTCGCATCATGGGCGACGAGGGGCTCGACCTCACTGGCGTCGCGCTCGGTGCGGGAGGTCTCGTGGCCGCGGGATCCATGGTGGGAGCTTTTCGTGAGACCGCCGTGCGTCCGACCTCGGTGCGCACGACGACTATCACGGGAGCTCCTGTGGGGTTCTCGGAGCGCGTCGATCGTATTCCCGCGCCTCCTGCTAGCGGAGGACCCCAAGTGGTCATCGAGAAGTATGAGCAGCCGGGGGAGCCCGACCGATTCGAGGTATACATCGCGGGCACCGTGCGGTTCGACTCGTT
>JANNCX010000205.1:0-3275 GCA_031387145.1 Salinibacterium sp. | reverse complement strand
GCCGCGCTCGCTGACGCGGCGCTCGCGGCGGGCGGCCGCGACAACGTGACAGCGATCATCCTTGAGGTAGTGGATGCCCCTGAACAGCTCGATCTCGAGGACACTTCGCCCCGTCGAGCCCACTAAACCCATAACTGGGGGGGGATCGAGACACCCCCCCTTCTGGGGTCAGGTCGGGTCAGCTCTCACCCTGACTGTTTAGAATGGGGCACCTATGACCACACGATAGGGGGTGTTTATGGCACGCCGATTGCCTTCACAACCCCCGAGCCTGCCGGGGTTCTCCCACGTTCATGTCTTGGGCTCTGGCGGTTTCGCCGACGTGTTTCTGTACGAACAAAACATGCCGCGCCGCCAAGTCGCCGTCAAGGTCATGCTGAGTGAAGTGGTCAATGACCACGTACGCCAAATGTTTCAAGCCGAGGCAAACCTCATGGCGCAATTGAGTGCGCACCCCTCAATTCTCACGGTCTATCAAGCGAGCGTGTCGTCAGATGGTCGTCCCTATCTCGTCATGGAGTTGTGCTCGTCTGCCTTGAGTAACCGTTATCGAGCCGAACGATTACCGGTTGCCGAGGTGTTGCGAATTGCCGTCAAGATCGGGAGTGCGATTGAGACGGCTCATCGGGCGGGTGTGCTGCATCGCGACATCAAACCGTCCAACATCCTGCTCACTGCATACGGGCATCCGGTCTTGTCTGACTTCGGGATTGCCGCGACCTTGAATGAGTCGGATGACCGTGAAGCAGTGGGAATGTCGATTCCGTGGTCGGCGCCCGAAGTGCTCATGGATGAGACTGCCGGCACTGTCGCAACGGAAGTATGGGCATTCGCGGCTACCGTCTATTCCTTGCTCGCGGGTCGGTCGCCGTTCGAGGTGCCCGGGGAGTCCAACAAGTCCGCCGACCTGATTTCTCGAATCAATCGCGCGAAACCGCAACCGATCGACCGGAGCGACGTTCCCCAGAGCCTTGAGCGTGCGCTCGTTCGCGCGATGTCGCGAAAGCCCGAGAATCGTCAAGGCAGTGTGCTCGAGCTCGTTCACGAGTTGCAGACTGTCGAATCCGAGATCGGGGTTCCGCAAACGCCCGTGGAAGTCGCGATGGACGAGTGGGCATCGACGGGAGTCGCCGATCTCGAAGATCGCACTCGGATTCGTGGAGCCGCTAATCCTGCAACGAGTGTGTCGCAACGTCGTCGTCGTCGACGCACGCCCGACACAAACGAATATCGTGCGGTCGGGACGATCGTGCGCGAAGACCATGTGGGGCCGCGCAGCACGGGTACGCCACGATTGGCAGGCGGCGGCGGTATGCGAGCATTCGCGTGGGCCCTCGTCGCAACGGCGGTACTAGTGATCGCTCTCGCGACAATCGCTACCCTCGTGCTCGTTCGTTCAACGGCCACGGGAATCCCGACGGTCTCTGACATCAACGCGAAGATCACCGACGACACGGTCGAATTCACGTGGTCTGATCCGGGGTTGGGCCAAGCCGACGCGTTCCAAGTCAGCACGAACGACGGATCTCCGACCGTACAACAGCGCGGCACCAGTTTTGTCGTGGATGCCGAACCGGGCGATCGCGTGTGCGTCACCGTCACGGTCACTCGCGAGGGCAAGACCGGCCTCCCGAGTAGCGAGAAGTGCGCGGACGTGCCGCGATGACGGATCGCAATGTTTAGACAATGGATCGCGACACACCGATCCCTCGCTGCCACGGCAACGAGCGGAGCGCTCGTCGCTGTGCTTGTCGCGGTCGTCGCCGCAGTTTCGACGGGGTATTCCGCCCAGCGCCTCGTCTTGAGCGACGGGTCAGTGTGGGTCGCGAACAGTGAGCAGCAAGCGATCGGTCGCGCGAACACCGAGGTTCTCGAACTCAACACTGTTGTGCCGTCGACGGGCATCGATCTCGACGTTGTGCAGCAAGGCGCGACCGTCTTGCTGCTTGATCGCACCGAGAGCACCCTCGACATCATCGATCCGGCGTCGTCGGTAAGCACGGATACAGTGCCGTTGCCGCCCAATCTGCCCGAGGTGTATCTCGCGGGCACGAATTCGGTCGTCTTCGAACGCGGCACTGGTGAAGTCTGGATAATCCCGACGGCAAACCTCTCGACCTTCGATTCGCTGTCCGAGTCATCGCTCAGTCTCGGTGCTGATGCGATCGTGAGCGTCGACCCCGCTGGCTTGTTGTTTGCATACTCGCCCGCAACTCAACAGGTTTTGCGCGTAAACGCTGCCGTGTCGGATTCCGTCGAGCTGACTGAATCGGTCAACCTCGGTTCGAGCACTAGCGACCTCACAATCACGTCGGCCGCCGGCCGGTGGGCCGTGCTCGATGCTGCGGCCCGGAGCATCCAATTCGATGGCCGATCGGTTGATCTCGCAGCACTCATCGGTCCAGGTGGCTCGCCCGTTATCGCGTGGCCCGCCGTCTCAACGGATCGCCTTCTTGTCGCGTATTCGGGTGGGCTCATCGGGGTTCCTCTCGATAATTCCGCGGCAGTCGCTCTCGTGAGCGGACCATCAGGTGCAGCGGCCCGACCACTCGCGCTTGATGGGTGTGAGTTCGCGGCATGGACAAACGGAGACAGCTGGCGGGAATGTGACTCTGATGGGGGAGCCGCGACTACCGACGTTCTCGACTCGATGGCACCCGGTGCGCAATTGAGTTTTCACGCGAACGGGACTCGCGCCGTGCTCAATGACTTGCGATCCGGCGAGACGTGGGCGGTGCAACGCGACGGCGAGCTCATCAACAACTGGAATGACTTGATCGTCGCCGAGGATGACTCGCCCGAAGAACAACAGAATGATGAAGACATTCCGCCTCAAGTCGAGACGGTGCAGCAACCCCCGATCGCCATCGACGACGCGTTTGGCGCCCGACCCGGTCGCGCAACCGTTCTTCCGGTACTACTCAACGACTACGACCCGAACGGCGACGTTCTCGTCGTCGGTGACCTCGTGCCGATTAGCGATGGCGTCGGTCGCATCGACCTCATTAACGAGCGACAGCAGATTCAGCTCACGCTCGCATCGGGGGCATCCGGCACATTTACTTTCAGCTACACACTCACGGACGGGCGAGGCGGCACCGATACTGCCGTCGTTACCGTCACGGTCAAGTCACTGAGCCAGAACTCCGCGCCCCTGCAGGTTCGCGCGACGAAGGCCGTCGTCGTCTCGGGAGCCCGCGTTGCGACGCAAGTGCTCGGTGACTGGGTCGATCCCGATGGGGACCCGTTCTACGTCACGAGTGCCGCAACTCCAG
>JANNCX010000191.1:0-5634 GCA_031387145.1 Salinibacterium sp. | reverse complement strand
TCGACCCAGAACTCGAGGCGCTCGCGAGCGCCGATATCCGTCTGAACACGCTCGGCGATCGAAACGATGTCGACTGCCGCGTCGGACGCAAGCCATTCGCACGCCCCGAGGTATCCGCCCTCGTCGATCTCGGCGAGGGGTGAGGCGGGGCGCGTGACGATGAGCGGTTTACCTGTCGCGAGGCGGTCATAGACCATCGCCGAGATGTCGGTGATCGCGACATCCGCTGCGACTAATTGCCAGCCGAGTGACGGCCCATTGTCGAAAACATGCTGCGCCGTTGGGTCGGCTGCGTTGGCACGCCCGATAGCGGCAATGATCGCGTTGTTGGCGGCCTTGTACTCGGCGTCGACAACACCGCTGCGCGGGTGCGGGCGGTAGATGACTCGATGCGTGCCCGTCGCGAGGAGCGCCCCGACGAGCGCGACTCCGTGCGACGCGATCGACCCGTAGGCGGCCGCCTCTCGGTCGCCCTCCCACGTCGGCGCGTAGAGCACGACCGTGCGGTCGTCGGGCGGGTACGGAAGGTCGCCAGCGAAGTGATCCGCTTGAGGCCGGCCGATCGGGATCGCCCGCTTCGCGAGGTCGAAGTCCCAGAGTTTGTGCGAGAGACGATCGATCGCGGCATCCCCCGCGACGAGGCTGTAGTCATACGCCTTGAACTGGTTCGTCGTCATGTACATCTTGTCTGACTCGCCGTGATTGATGAACACGTGCCACATGCGCCCGTAACGGAACATCTGGAAGTTCTTCGCGTTCTGATTCACATAGAAGACGATCTTGATGTCTTGCGAATGCACGAAGTGCTCGAGGTCAGTGATGCGCCGAAGGTAGACCGCCGGCACCGGCGACTCTTGCCACAAAGCGAGCACGGCACTCGGGCTGCGCGAGATGATCGCGACGGGCCAATCACCCGCGAGTTCGGCGAGGGGCGCGTACCACTGGCGCACTTGGTAGAGGTTGACCTTGGTGTCTGCGAAGTAGACGGCAATCTTGATCGAGCCGACTTCGGGAAGCGGATGTTCGCGCCCCTGCACCGCGACGGCACGCCGATTGCGGCGCGCGCGCAGGATGTTCTTCAGTACGACGCGCGCGGTCTTTAGGTCATGAAGTAGTGGCATAAGTTGCTCCCGAGACCATCAAACCAGCGGTGGACGGCCCGCACGCGTCATGCGCCACACCGTTACCCATCTGATGCTGCGGCGACCTCCTGGGTTCTCGCGCCACCCTGCAGCCCAGCCGCCGAACCACGCCTTGAGCGCAGCCGGACGCCTCACCCAGCGGATGAGTTGGATGCCCGTCCACGTGCCCACGTAGATCGGCACGAGCACCCACGGGAGGTTGCGCTTCGCGAGCCACACGCGATTGCGCGCGTTGAGCCGGTAGTAGAACGAGTGACGAGTCGGCTCGATCGCGGGGTGATTAGCGACGAGATCGCCCGCGTAGAGCACGCGCTTGCCTTGGTCCCACACGCGCCACGCGAGCTCGATTCCCTCGTGCGCGTAGAAGAACGGATCAGCCCAGCCGCCCATCGCGTCGAAGACCGCGCGCGGCATAAGCGTCGCACCTTCCCACACCGAGAACACGTTGCTCGAGTGCTCAGGGTCGCCCTTGCGGATGCGGGGAATCCACCGCCGCGGATTCTCGACGCCGCTCGGATCGACGACGCGAGGCTGCAGCAGCCCGATCGTCGGGTCTGCCTCGATCTTCGCGATCGCGTCGGCGAGAAACGTAGGAGACGGGATGCTCGCGTCATCGTCAAGAAAAAAGATGTAGTCGCCCGAGACTTGTGTCGCTCCGCGATTGCGGCCAGCGGGAATGCCCAGGTTCTCGGGGAGGGCGAGGGTTTTGAGGCCCTTCGGGAGGCCCGTCGGTGTCCACGCGTTGCCCACTACGACGATGTCGAGCGTCACGCCCGTCTGTGCGGCGAGGCTTGCGAGACCGCGCGCGAGGTCATCCGGTCGCGTGCCTTGAGATAGCGAGACGACGCCGACGGTGGGGGGTTTCGATACGGCCGTTGGCCTACTCAACCCGCCTTGGGCCGCCGTTGGCGCCTTAGGCGCGGGTTTCGATACGCTCGCTCCGCGAGCACTCAACCGGCCTATGATCGCACTCGCTTCGAGGCCATGATCGCGACGAAGTGGCCCACGAGCGCCAGCACCGCGAGCGGAAGCAGAATGAGCAACAGCCAGCGCTCGGCAACGAGTGGCGGCAAGAACAGCCCGACGACCGCGGCCGCGAAGATGATCATCGTGAGTTCGACGGAGTGGTACAGCCGGTGGAACGGCACGAATCGCGCAGCCCGGCGAAGCCGCGCGATCATCCGCTGGCTGGGTTCCGCCTCGCCCTTGCGGTCACTGAGCTTCTCTAGCCCCGCATTCGCACGAGCGACGTGAACCATGTCGTTGAGCGCCTTGTTGAGCACGATCACGAGAGCGAGAGCGAAGCCCGCGGTCGTCCACGCGAAGTCTGCGGGAAACTCGAGCGGCCAGCCGGCCGCGCGAATTCCGAGCGCAATCGGGATGAGTGCTTCGGTCGAGTAGTGCCCCACCTTGTCGAGAAAAACCCCAGCGGGAGACCGAGTGTTGCGCCACCGAGCGACTTCTCCGTCACAGCAATCGACGAGCATTTGCAACTGGCCGAGCACGAGGGCGAGGGCGGCTCCCCCGATCCCCGGAATGAGCAAAGCCGCAGCGGTCGACCACCCCACCAAGATCATGAGCCCCGTGACGCCGTTGGCCGAGATGCTCGTTTTCAGCAGCATCCACGTCACATACGGCGAAAGGTCGCGCAAATAGAGCGAGGCCGTCCAGTGCTCGGCGTTCGCGCGCAAGCGCACTTCGGGCGGCTGGGTGACCTCGCGCAGCTGAGCAATCGAGGTGGGTCGCGCGGGGCGAGCGTCGAGTGACATCGTCGTCACCTTCCCGTGTGAGCGGTGATGTTCCTGGTGAGTTTCAGGAATCCAAGAACAAAGCCAATGCCCCACCCGAAGTGGATGCACGGCAAGACGAGAAGGTACCACGCCGCCGCGCGCAGCCCCTCACGCGCCGCAACTACAGCGGCCGCAAGCACAAACACGGCGTACACCGCGGGAACCACGAACCCGAGCAGCAGCCACGGCTGGTTCAGGCCGAGCCCGACGAGACCGAGAACCAACCCGCCGAGCACCCCGATCACCGCGAGCGGTGGAACGAAGTACCGCAACGACGAACCGAACCGGCGCGCGAGTTCCCCGCGCCAAATGCCCGTTGCGACGAATTGCCTCACGAGCTTGCGCAGGCTCGATCGCGGGCGATAGACGACTTCGAGCTCGGGCGTGAACCACACCGTGCCGCCGCTCGCGCGCAGTCGCAGATTGAGTTCCCAGTCCTGCCCGCGCTTGATGTCTTCGTCGAAGAGCCCGACCGCGACGATTCGGTCGCGCTGAAAGACCCCGAGGTAGGCGGTATCTGCGGGGCCTGCCTTGCCGCCGACATGGTGTTGGGTTCCGCCGAGACCCTCGGGCGAACCGTACGCGTGAGCGACCGCCTTCTCGAACGGCGTGACTCCCTCGGCCTTCATGATGCCGCCGACGTTGTCTGCACCTGTCTCAAGCAAGGTCTTGACGGCGATGCGCGTGTAGTTCGTCGGGAGCACAGAGTGCGCATCCACTCGAACGACAATCGGATTGCTGGATGCCCTGATCGCTGCATTGAGCCCGCCCGGGGTCGACCCCAACTCGTTGGGAATGCTGCGGATTCTCGGATCGATTCGGGACATCTCCGAGATGACGTCATTCGTGCCATCGACGCTTGGCCCGAGGGCCAAGACGATCTCGAACTGCCCCTCGTAATCTTGCGCCGTCAGGCTGTTGATCGCCGACTCGATGTGCTCAACCTCGTTGAGCACGGGCATCACGTAAGAGACGCCGGGTAGGGCTTGTGCCTTCGTCGCCATGAGGTCCAATGAGTCGTGCTGGTAGGTCGGTTGAGCCTACCAACCAGCACGCCGCAAAGGGCACAAACGGCGCCAAAGCACCTGTCTACAGAGCGCCGAGGGTGACGTCTACCGTTGCCGACTTGCCGTCGCGAACGAAGGTCACGGTCGCTGTCGAGCCCGCCGCAAACGTGCGCACTTGAGCCGTCAGATCGGTCTTGCCTGTGATGGGCACGCCATCGAAAGCCGTGATGATGTCGCCGACCTGGATCCCCGCGTTGCCAGCGGCTCCGCCTAACGTCAATTGCACGACGCTCGCGCCAACGACTTGCGCATCGGCTTGAGCCTCGTCTTCTGTGACATCGACAACGGATGCGCCCAAGAGCCCGTGCGTTCCCGTGCCGGTCGTAATGAGCTCGTCGGCGATGCGCTGCGCGTAGTTCGAGGGAATCGCGAAGCCGATACCGATGCTGCCGGACTGATCCGACCCTCCACCAGCAGAAGCGATTGCCACCGCGATACCGATGATCTCGCCGTCGGTGTTGATGACGGCACCGCCCGAGTTGCCGTGGTTGATCGCGGCATCCGTTTGGATCACGGCGAGAGAAATCGTGCCAGACGACGCGGTCGTCGACGGGGTCTGGCCGGGGATATCGAAGTTGAAGAAGTCGTAGGGCAGGTCTTCACCGGGAACCGTATCGGGCGCTGCCGACTGTTCGGGAAGAGCGGATGACGCGATCGTGATGCTTCGGTTTAGAGCACTCACGATTCCGTCGCTCACCGAGCCGGCCATCCCGAGTGCGGCGCCGATCACGACGGTCGTGTCGCCGACGTTGAGCTTCGAGGAGTCGGCGAACTCGGCAGGGATAAACCCGTCGCCGTCGACCTTGATGACCGCGAGGTCTGCGATGGGGTCGCCACCCACGAGGGTTGCCGAGAGGAGTCGGCCGTCGCTCGTTTGCACCTTGATCGTCGCTTCGGCGGCTGCGCCGTCGAGCGTCACGACGTGGTTGTTCGTGAGGATGTATCCGTCGCTCGAGAGCACGACGCCGGAACCGGTTCCACCGGCCGTGTCGGAGGTCACCGAGATCGTTACGACAGACGGGGTTGCTTTCGCGACCGCGGCCGTGACCTGCGTGGCATCCGCTGGATCATTCACGGTGATCGTGGTCGAGCCGGCCGTCGAGACGGCCTCGCTACCCGAGTTTGCCGAGCTCGCCCACAGAGCAACGCCAGCGCCAGACATGCCGCCGACGAGTGCACCCACCGCGAGAGCGGCGACGACTGCGACAGGTGCGGACCGCTTCGGTGTGGTTGGTGCGACGGGGGCGTCGAGGGCGTCGGTCATGTAAATCTGCTCCTTATGGAAAGTGGTGATGCGAGCAGCATCCACCGCCAACCTGAGCATTCTATTTGCGTGGGCTGTGAGTAGCCGTTGGTGCTGCTTTGAGTCTGCTCAACAACCGGGGCCTGACGGATTCACGTCGCACGCGCGCTCAACAAGCACAGTCTTCGCATCGCCGACGGTTGCGTACAGCGGGTTCGCCGGGACGGGGATGACCCCCGCGATGTCGGTCCACGCCATGCTGCCCACGCGGTACTCGGCGGCGAAGTCGATCGTGAGCGTGATCGTGACCTCGCCGGGCGTTCGATAGATGTGGCTAGTGGGTGTCGCGTCGAACTCATGCTTTCCGAGGGCCGCCCATGTGGCGCCGGGCG
>JANNCX010000115.1:0-3323 GCA_031387145.1 Salinibacterium sp. | reverse complement strand
GGCGCCGAGCGCTTCGAGCTTGTCGATGAAGTGTTCGTAGCCGCGCGCGATGATGCCGATGTTGCTCACGGTCGATTGGCCGTCGGCGGTGAGCGCGGCAATGAGGTGGCTGAAGCCACCGCGCAAGTCGGGGATCTCGATGTCCGCTCCATGCAGAGGAGTCGGTCCGATTATTACTGCGGCTTGTTCAAGCGGACGACGCGGCACTCGACGGCTAATCGACTCGAGCCCGGACTGATGAACGACGATGTTGGCGCCCATCTCGATGAGAGCATCCGTGAATCCGAATCGATTCTCGTAGACGGTCTCGTGCACGACAGACCGTCCGTCTGCCTTCGTCAACGCGACGATGAGGGGTTGTTGCCAGTCCGTCATGAATCCCGGATGCACGTCGGTCTCGATCACGACGGGCTTGAGTGTGCCACCCGGGTGATAAAACCTAATGCCGTCCTCGTGAATGTCGAACGCGCCGCCCACCTTGCGGAAGATGTTGAGGAACGTCATGAGCTCTTGCTGCTTCGCGCCGACGACGTAAATGTCGCCTTCCGTCGCGAGGGCAGCGGATGCCCAGCTCGCGGCCTCGTTGCGATCGAAGAGTGCGCGGTGTTCGTACCCGTGCAACTTGTCGACGCCCTCGATGAAGATCACGCGATTGGGCTCGACGTTGATGATCGCGCCCATCTTCTGGAGGATCGCGATGAGGTCCATGATCTCGGGCTCGATCGCCGCGTTCTTGAGCTCGGTAACGCCTTCCGCGAGTACCGCCGTCAGCAGCACTTGTTCCGTGGCGCCGACGCTCGGGTACGGCAACTCGATTTCGGCGCCCTTGAGTCCGTTGGGTGCAGTCAGTCGAATGCCCTCGTAGCTCTTGTCAACGACCGCGCCGAACGCGCGCAGGGCATCCAGATGAAAGTCGATCGGCCGGTCACCGATGCGGCACCCGCCGAGGTCGGGAATGAGCGCTTCGCCGAGGCGATGCAGCAAGGGTCCGCAGAAGAGGATCGGGATGCGGCTCGACCCCGCGAGCGCATCGATCTTGGCGAAGTGCGCCTTGAGCACATTGCTGGGATCGAGGCGAAGCTCGCCCTCCCCGATCGTCGTGACCGAGACTCCGTAAGCCTCGAGCATTCCCGTCACGACTCCGACATCGCTAATGTCAGGGACCGACTTCAGAACGCTAGGGGTGTCGGCCAAGAGCGCCGCGACCATGGCCTTCGTTGCAAGGTTTTTGGCGCCGCGTACTTCGATTCGACCCTTGAGCGGCTTGCCGCCGTTGATGACGATCTTGTCGGCCTTGAGTCCAACTCTTGCCGCGGCCTTTCGGGCATCCTTGGTAAGAGAATTCATGCGCACCTCTATGTTGGGGCCTACTTTTCCGGCAGAGTTGTGGGCCGCCAACTTTCACGGCTGGATTCGAATTGGGTTATCTGCGATTCGTTGCGCAGTGTTAACCCGATGTCGTCCAGTCCTTCAAGCAACCGCCACCTAGTGTAATCGTCGATCTCGAAAGCAAAACTGGCATCGCCCGCTGTGACGGTCTGTGCGACGAGATCGACCGAGATTTCGATTCCGGGATGCGCGTCAATAAGCACCCAAATCGCCTCGATGTCGTGCTCGCTCAGCTGAGCCGCGAGTAGACCCTGTTTTCCGGAGTTGCCGCGAAAGATGTCGCCGAACCGCGCACTCAGCACGGCTTGGAAGCCATAGTCGCGCAGCGCCCACACGGCGTGCTCGCGGCTCGAACCCGTGCCGAAGTCTGGGCCCGCCACGAGAATGCGCGTGCCGTGACCCAGACCGCCAACGAAGGGCTCTTTATTGAGCACGAAGTCGGGATCCTGACGCCACGCGAAGAACAACGCGTCGTCGAAGCCCGTCTTCGTCACTCGCTTGAGAAACTCAGCGGGGATGATCTGGTCGGTGTCGACGTTCGAGCGCTTGAGCGGAACGGCAATGCCCGTGACGGTAGAGATCTTGTCCATTATGCGTTCCCCTCTTTGGCTGGTTGAGTAGGCGCAGCCGGTTGAGTAGGCGAAGCCGTATCGAAACCACCGGGTCTCGATACGCCGACTTCGTCGACTACTCGACCAGCGATGTCCGCCGGGCTCGCCAGTGTTCCGCGGATCGCCGTCGCTGCAGCCACGAGCGGAGACACGAGGTGAGTTCGCCCACCCTTTCCGTGCCGCCCCTCGAAGTTGCGGTTGGAAGTGGATGCACATCGCTCCCCCGGAGCGAGCTGGTCGGGATTCATCCCGAGGCACATTGAGCACCCCGCAAACCGCCACTCGGCACCGAAGTCTTCGACGATCTTGTCGATGCCCTCGGCCTCTGCCTCGAGGCGCACTCGAGCGGATCCGGGAACGACCATGACGCGCACGCCATCGGCCTTGCGCTTGCCCTTGATGACCGACGCAAAAGCGCGCAAGTCTTCAATGCGACTGTTCGTGCATGAGCCCATGAATACGGCGTCGACGCGGATCTCCTTCATCGGGGTGCCCGCGACGAGGTCCATGTACTCAAGCGCGCGCTCAGCGGCAGCCCGATCGTTCGCGTCAGCGTACGAGGCGGGATCGGGCACGCTCGCGCTGAGCGAAACTCCCTGACCGGGGTTGGTGCCCCACGTCACGAACGGCTCGAGTTCGTTCGCGTCGAAAACCACTTCGGCGTCGAAAACGGCGTCGTCATCCGTAGCAAGGGTGTTCCAGTACTCGACCGCGGCATCCCAGTCGGCGCCTTGCGGTGCGTGAGGGCGGCCCTTGAGGTACTCGTAGGTCGTGGCATCCGGAGCCACCATTCCCGCGCGCGCGCCGGCTTCGATCGACATGTTGCAGACCGTCATGCGGCCTTCCATCGAGAGGGCACGGATGGCGCTGCCGCGGTATTCGAGCACGTAGCCCTGACCGCCACCTGTGCCGATCTTCGCGATGACAGCGAGAATGATGTCTTTCGCCGTGACACCGTCACGCAGCTCGCCCTCGACCGTGATGGCCATGGTCTTGAAGGGCATGAGGGGCAGAGTTTGGGTCGCGAGCACGTGTTCGACTTCGCTCGTGCCGATGCCGAGCGCCATCGCCCCGAACGCACCGTGCGTCGAGGTGTGCGAGTCGCCGACCCGATCAGTCGACTGCAGATCGAGACTCTGCGTGCGAACGCCGTCGAGTTCGGCATCCGCTTGCACTCGCTCGGCGACATCGAGCAAGGCATCGTGCACGTCGTCGGCCCACAGCTCGGACTCACGATGCCCGGTATCACGGTCGTGTGCGGCGACTCGCACACCTCGACGCACGGTGCGTTCGTGCCGATGCCGAGCGCCATCGCCCCGAACG
>JANNCX010000098.1:0-2318 GCA_031387145.1 Salinibacterium sp. | reverse complement strand
CGGCTGTTGCCGGGTCTCGTGCTGAGGTCGAACTCGTCGACGGAGTCGACGTGTATGCGTGGCCGCAGAACGAGACATCCACTGGGGTAATGGCTCCCGTCGCGCGCGTCGCCGCCGAGGGCGCACTCACGGTGATCGACGCGACCTCGGCGGCCGGCGGCATCGACTTCGAGGCGGCAGAAGCGGATGTCTACTACTTCGCTCCCCAGAAAAACTTCGCGTCGGACGGCGGGCTGTGGTTCAGCTTGTTCTCGCCCGCTGCGGTCGAGCGGGTCGAGCGCATCGCGGCGTCCGGCCGCTACATCCCCGAGTTCCTCTCGTTGAAGAACGCGCTCGACAACTCGCGCCTCAACCAGACTCTCAACACACCCGCGCTCGCGACCCTGTTGTTGCTCGAGAACCAGATCGACTGGATCAACGACAACGGCGGCCTCAAGTGGGCCTCGGCACGCACCCTCGAGTCGTCCTCGGCGCTTTATGACTGGGCGGATGCCTCGACCTACGCCACCCCGTTCGTGACCGAAGCCGCGCACCGCTCGCAAGTCGTGGTCACGATCGACTTCGCCGAGTCCGTCGACGCCGCCGCTATCGCGGCCGTGTTGCGCGAGAACGGAATCGTCGACACCGACCCCTACCGCAAGCTCGGCCGCAACCAGTTGCGCGTCGCCACGTTCGTGGCCGTCGAGCCGTCAGACGTGCGCGCACTCATCGCGAGCATCGAGTGGGTCGTGGAGCGGTTGGGGCGTTAGTTGTCACCGAGGCGGCATAGCCGCCTCGGTGCTGGCGTCGCAGAATCGCCATGCGATTCTCATAGCTCCAGCGCTCCGACGTTGCGGAGGACGACGCGCGCACGCGCAACCGCCGCCCGCGCGGCTTGCGGCGCGGCGTGCTCTGGAGCCTGCGCGCCCGCTGCCGCGTCGGCTCCGCGCACGGCCCCTTGTACCAAATGAAGGATCGCGCGCCGGTTTCGGCCCGCAATCGTACGAGAGCTGTGGCTCAGCTGTGCCTGTTCCTTCATTTGGCACAAGAACGGGCACACACGCGGGCGCCAACCCTCAGCGGCACATCCGCCTCGGCGCTGGCGTCGCAGAATCGCCATGCGATTCTCATAGCTCCAGCGCGCTACCCTGTAGCCGTGCGATTGTGGCTGAAAGACTCCGAGCGGCGGCCCGACCCTGCGCCCGTCAAGACGGATGATCGTAAGGCCATGCTCGTCGGGCTCGCGGTCTGGATCGTTGGTCTCGTGATTGTGCTCGTGTTCGGAGACCAGTTAGGGGCTACCGGCCCCGTGCTGTGGACATGCGCCGCAGGTCTAGCGCTCGGCGCCATCGGGCTCGTGTATACCCACTACCGGCAGAATAACTAAAGCTCGTCGTCGCCCGACTCGTCGAGGTCATCGCCCGACTCGTCGAGGTCGTCGCCCGACTCGTCGAGGTCGTCAATGTCGACTCCGTCGAGGTCTCCGCCGTGAAGTAAGTGCTCGTCGTCGTCGTCGTCATCGAGGTCGTCGTCTTCGTCGTCAGACTCATCGTCCGCGACATCCACTTCGTCATCATCATCATCATCATCGGTGTCGCTATCGACGGCTTCCGCGTCGAGAGACTCTTGAGCGGCCTTGTATTCGGCGAGTCGATCAGACCACGGCACCCAGTCGGGCGAGAGCAACGCTCCGTCGCCGGGCATGAGTTCGGCTTCGAGCACCGTCGGTTCGGTGCCTTCGACTTGCGCGATCGACACCGTCCAACGCCACGAGGGGTAGCCGGGCATCGCCGAGGCAAAGAGCACCGACGTCACTCCATCGCCCTCGTCGACCGAACCGATGCACGCACCGACGGTCGCGGCGGTCGTGATCTCGAGAAGCGCGCCCCTCGCGAGGTTCTCGAACTTCTCAGAGACCTTAGGCATCCAGCTCGTCCGCGACCTTGCGCAGCATGGCGGCGATCTTCGAGGAGTGCGCCTTGTCGGGGTAGCGACCGCGCTTGAGCCCGGAGCCGATGGCGTCCATGAGCTTCACCAAGTCTTCGATGATGACGGCCATATCGTCCGCGGGCTTGCGATTGAGTTTTGCGAGCGACGGCGGGGCCTCGAGCACCCGCACCGAGAGCGCTTGAGCACCCTTCTTGCCGTCGGCAATGCCGAACTCTAGCTTCGTGCCGGCCTTGACACCTGTGGTGCCGGCGGGCAGCGCCGACGCGTGAAGAAAGACTTCCTGGCCGTCATCAGAGCTGATGAAGCCGAAGCCTTTCTCCTCGTCGTAGAACTTGCCCTTGCCGGTGGGCATCGTGGTACTCCTTATAGCTTGTTCGTCAAGACTAGAG
>JANNCX010000013.1:0-2578 GCA_031387145.1 Salinibacterium sp. | reverse complement strand
AGATGGTGCTCCGGTTGTGGTTTCCGGTCTGCCGTTCGGCGCTACGGTGACCTTCACGGAGGACACCCCGTCGGCTGTTGCTGGGGCGACGTTCAATTCGGCGACGTTCTCGCCGACGAGCGTGACGATCGGTAATGGCACCACTACGGCTGTGATTGTCACGAACAACTACACGGCGCAAACCGGTGGGTTCTCGATCTCGAAGGCGCTGTCAGGCCCGGATGACTCGTTGATTCCCGGGGCCACCGAGTTCACGGTTGATTACGCAGTCAACGGCGGAACGCCGATCGCCTTGACGCTTCTCGCGGACGGCACGCCTGTAGTCGTAACCGGGTTGCCCTTCGGTGCCGTGGTGACCTTTAGCGAAGACACCCCGCCAGTTGTCTCGGGTGTGGTTTGGGGCACGGCAACGTTCTCCCCCACGAACATCACGATTGGCAACGGGACATCCCCAGACGTCACAATCACGAATGAGTACAGCGAGCCGGTCCCGGCAATCTGGAGCCAGGCGTATGCCGGCGGAGTCCCGAATGGCACCGTGGGATCCTCCACAACCACGATCGTTGACGTCGTGTTCTACGAGAACCTCAAAGCGGGTGAGGACTACGAGCTGCACGGTGAACTCGTCTACATCGAGGGCGGTGTGATTCACTTCACAGGGATCACGGGCATCCGGGCCTTCACTCCGCCGGCAAGCGATGGCTCGATCGAGGTTGTGTTCACCCTCACGGAGGAGCAACTCAAGACTCTCGCGGGTCGCCAACTGTTCATCTTCCAAACGCTCTTCGACTTGAATGACGACATAGTTGCGTTCGACGGAGCGAGCCTTGCAACTGATCCGTGGTTCTCGACGACCGACGAGTGGTTCCGAATCGCTCCTGCTGTCGTGCTCGCCTTTACGGGAACGCAGCCAATCGGTGCGGCGGTTGTCGGCTTCGGTTCGTTCGTGATCGGCACGCTACTCGTGGTGTTTGCGCGTCGCCGTCGCACAACGCGAGACGCGAGCTCGTAGTCGCGCGACGTAGTCTGTGAGCAGGGCGGGTTCTGAGCCACAAGGTTCGGGGCCTGCCCTATTCAGTT
Organism: Salinibacterium sp.; assembly: GCA_031387145.1. Taxonomy (GTDB): domain Bacteria; phylum Actinomycetota; class Actinomycetes; order Actinomycetales; family Microbacteriaceae; genus Rhodoglobus. Next base: position 1,498 of record JANNCX010000013.1, on the reverse strand, counting down.
GGGAGCGGACGTTTTCAGCCAGTCGCAATGGCAACGCGACGCGCGCTCGCCCGTCGATTCAGAAAGCAAAAATTTGGCGGAGAATGGGGGATTCGAACCCCCGAGGGCTTTCACCCAACACGCTTTCCAAGCGTGCGCCATAGGCCACTAGGCGAATTCTCCTGGCGGGTTGAGCCAATCGGATTCTGGCAACAACCTCAATGATCATAACGGTAAACTTGTGTCGGCTCCTCGCGTGGCGCCACCCAGGCCAACTCCCCCAGGACGGAAACGTAGCAAGGGTAACCGGGCTCTGGCGGGTGCGCGAGGGGTCCTTTCACTTACAGTGAGTTCGTGGCCCGATCCATCTACATCACGTCAGCCGAAGGACACTCGGGCAAATCGGCGATTGCGCTCGGGGTGCTCGACACTCTCTTGCGCGGAATAGAGCGCGTAGGGGTCTTTCGCCCCGTAATGCGTTCCTCTGACGAGCGCGACTTCGTGCTTGAACTCTTGCTCGCTCACGACGGAGTCTCGCTCGAATACGACGAGTGCGTCGGGGTGAGCTACGAAGAAGTGCATGAAGATCCGGATGCAGCACTCTCGCGCATCGTCGATGCCTTCAAGGCGCTCGAGCGCAAATGCGATTCCGTCGTCATCGTCGGGTCGGACTATACGGATGTCGCGAGCCCAACGGAACTCGCATTCAACGCTCGAATTGCGGCAAACCTTGGTGCGCCCGTGTTGCTCGTGCTCACGGGACGAGAGCTCGACGAATCCCGAGCACGCACGCCGGACGAGTTGCGCCAAGTGGTTGAGCTCAGTCTCCCCGAGCTCGCGAGCGCTCATGCTTCACTCTTGGCGGTCATCGCCAATCGGGCGGATCCCGACTCGCTCGATGAGATCGTGCGAGTCGTGCACGCGGCATCCGCTGTCACGGTATGGGCGATTCCCGAAGACGCGTTCTTGGTCGCGCCAACGGTCTCGGCTGTCATGGCGGCGGTCGACGGCCACCTCTTCAAGGGGGATCCGGCGCTCCTAGCTCGCGAGGCGCTCGGCATGGTCATCGCAGCGATGTCGATGGAAAACGTCTTGCCCCGGCTTGTCGATGGGGGTCTCGTCGTGATTCCGGGCGACCGCAGCGAGATGCTGCTAGCGGCACTCACGGCGCACGCGTCGGGCTCCTTTCCGTCACTCGCGGGCATCGTTCTCAACGGCGGGTTCGAGCTTTCGCCCGTGATCGATCGGCTCATCGGGGGTCTCGATGCAACGCTCCCGATCATCGCAACCGAGCTAGGCACTTTTGCGACGGCGCAGAGAATCTCGCAAGTGCGAGGTCGGTTGACCGCAACATCCCAACGCAAGATCGACACGGCACTCGCCCTCTTCGAGACTCACGTCGACGAGGACGTCTTGATGCGCGAACTGGGCGCCGGCGAATCGAAGGCCGTTACGCCCCTCATGTTTGAGTACGCGATTCTCGAGCGAGCTCGCTCTGACCGCAAGCGAATCGTGCTGC
>JANNCX010000012.1:0-6148 GCA_031387145.1 Salinibacterium sp. | reverse complement strand
GTCGTGAAGACAGTGCCGGCGCGCACGACTTGAAGTGCCGCAGAGAACGACAAGCCCTCACCGATCAAGTCGCTAATGCGCTCGAGCCCCAAGAAGCCCGTGTGGCCTTCGTTGGTGTGGAACACTTCGGGGAAGGGAGTCGACGTGAGCTCGGAGTACGCCTTGATCGCGCGCACTCCGCCGATGCCGAGCAAGAGCTCTTGAAGCAAGCGGTGCTCGCCACCGCCCCCGTAAAGTCGGTCGGTCACTCCGCGCAAATCGTCGTCGTTTTCAGGAATGTCTGTGTCAAGCAACAGCAAGCGGATTCGCCCGACGGCCACTTGCCACACGCGCGCGTAGAGCGCCTTACCGTCGGGGAGCGCGAGAGCGATTTGCGCCGCGGTTCCATCCGGGTGGCGCAGGACCGTGAGCGGCAATCCGTCGGGATCGAGAACGGGGTAGCTCTCGAGTTGCCATCCCTCGCGGGAGATCGCTTGTCGAAAGTACCCAGCGCGATAGAAGAGTCCGACGCCGATGATGGGCACGCCAAGGTCGCTCGCGCTCTTGAGGTGATCACCCGCGAGAATTCCGAGCCCGCCCGAGTATTGAGGTAGCGCAGCCGCGATTCCGAACTCGGGCGAGAAGTATCCAATCGACGCGGGAGCATCGGTGAGTGATTGGTACCAGCGCGGCTTCTCGATGTAATCGTGCAAGTCGGCTACGAGGGAGCTGGCTGATGCCACAAACGCAGCATCCCCGGCTAGCTGTGCAAGGCGCTCGGGTTCAACAGCGCCCAATAGCGCGATCGGGTCATGCCCCGTCTCTCGCCACAACACCGGGTCGATCGACTCGAACAGTTGCCGAGTGGGCTCGTTCCACGACCAACGGAGATTGGTCGAGAGTTCATCGAGCGCCGCAAGGGCCTCGGGAAGTACCGTGCGGACAGTAAACCGGCGTATCGCTTTCACCAGCCCACCCTAGTGCCAGAATCCATCGCTAAGTAAACGCTTGCATAGTGCTAAATAGCGGTACGGTCGGAGCGTGGATACCGAGTACAAACCAAAGTTGGGGCGCATCCCGATCCGCCACCTCGCGCCCGTACAACCGGGCGACCTCTGGCCGGCAAAGGCATTCGCGGGAGAGGTCCTACCCTTTCAGGCCACGATCTTTCGCGAGGGTCACGATCAACTCGGCGCTCGCCTCATTCTGACCGACCCCCACGGCACCACCACGACGTACCGCATGCGACCCATGGCGCCGGGTACAGACCGCTGGCAAGCGGATGCACTCCTCGCGACCGAGGGCGAGTGGACGTGGCACGTTCGCGCGTTCAATGACGACTGGGCGACGTGGCTCCACAACGCCGAGCTCAAGATTCCCGCCGGTGTGGACGTCGACCTCATGATCACGATGGGCACGGCCTTGCTCGAACGCGCCGGCAGCCGCAAGATCGTCAAGGACGCCGCCGATGCTTTCGCGAGCGCGACCCTTACTCCCGCGGCCAAGCTAAAGATCGCCTCCGACCCCAAGCTCACCCTGGCGATCGAAGCCAAGCCACTCGCGAGCCTCACAACCGAGAGCGACACGCACCGTTTGCGCGTTGAGCGATATCGCGCAGGGGTCGGCAGTTGGTACGAGTTCTTCCCGCGCAGCGAAGGCGCGAAGCAAGCCAAAGACGGCACGTGGACGAGCGGCACGTTCCGCACGGCCGCGAAGCGTCTCGCGGGCGTCGCCGACATGGGCTTCGACGTGCTCTACCTGCCGCCGATCCACCCGATTGGTCACGCGTTTCGCAAAGGCCCGAACAACACGCTTGTGACGTCGCCGGGGGATCCCGGCTCGCCGTGGGCGATCGGCTCTGCCGAGGGTGGGCACGACGCCGTGCATCCCGATCTCGGCACCATCAAGGACTTCGATTTTTTCGTCGCGACGGCTCGCGACCTCGGTATCGAAGTCGCGTTGGACTTCGCTCTCCAGTGCTCCCCCGACCACCCGTGGGTCACCGAGCACCCCGAGTGGTTCACGACTCTGCCCGACGGCACCATTGCGTTTGCCGAGAATCCGCCCAAGAAGTATCAAGACATCTACCCCATCAACTTCGACAACGACCCCGAGGGCATCCGCGCCGAAGTTCTGAGGTTGTTGCGCTTCTGGATCGTGCGCGGCGTTCGAATTTTTCGAGTGGATAACCCACACACGAAGCCATTGCAATTCTGGGAACTCGTGCTGAACGAGATCAACACCCAGTATCCCGACGTCGTGTTTCTCGCGGAAGCGTTCACGCGCCCCGCGATGCTTCACTCGCTCGCGCAAGTCGGCTACCAGCAGTCGTATTCATATTTCACGTGGCGCAACACGAAGACCGAATTGGCAGAGTTCTTCGAGTCGTTCTCGCACGAGACGGCCGCATTCTTGAGGCCTAACCTCTTCGTCAATACGCCCGACATTCTCACGGAGTACTTGCAGTTCGGCGGACGGCCGGCGTTTAAGATTCGGGCCGCACTAGCGGCAACCGCGAGTCCGAGCTGGGGCGTCTATGCGGGATTCGAGTTGTTCGAGCACGTCGCCCGCGCGGGCAGCGAAGAGAACATCGATAACGAAAAGTACGAGTACAAGCATCGCGATTGGGCCGCGGCCGAAAAGGCAGGCACGTCACTCGCGCCTTACTTGACTCGCCTCAACCTGATTCGGGCCGCTCACCCTGCGCTTCGGCAATTGCGCAATCTCGATGTGCACTGGAGCGATGACGAGTCGATCCTCGTGTATTCGAAATACCTCGACGGCGCGTATCTCGATGGCGGGGTATCCGACGCAGTCATCATCGTGGCCAACGTCGACCCCCACTCAGTACGAGAGACGACGGTGCACCTCGATCTCGCGAAGCTCGGGCTTGCACCGGGCAGCACGTTTGGTGTGCGCGACCTCATCACGGGCGCTCACTTCGAGTGGAGCAGCGACAACTACGTGCGGCTCGACGCGTTCGGCGAGCCCGTGCACATCTTGCACGTTGAACCCGTGGCAGTGAAGGCGAAGGGCAACTAATGGCCAAGAAGACGACACCGAGCGCGCTGCCCGAGCTTCACCCTGACCACATCGCGGCACTCGTCGGCGGTGCTCACCCACAGCCGCACGACACGCTCGGCCAACACGCGCACGGCGATGGCTTCGTGATTCGAGTCATCCGCCCGCTCGCGTCGGCGGTCACGGCGATCCTCGCGGACTCGACGCGCGTGCCGCTCGTGCACGTCGCTGACGGATTGTGGCAAGCCGCGACCGGCGCACCTGGGCAGTCCTATGTCGTTGAGACGCAATACGACAACGGTCCTTCCTGGACCGCCGAGGACCCGTACCGGTTCGTGCCATCCGTCGGCGAAATCGACCTCTACTTGTGGGGCGAGGGTCGCCACGAACAGTTGTGGCACGTACTCGGAGCGCATTATCGCCCGCACGAAGACGTCGACGGCACCTCCTTCAGTGTGTGGGCGCCGCACGCTATAGCTGCTCGCGTCATCGGTGACTTCAATGAGTGGAACGGCGTCGGTCACTCGATGCGCCGCTTGGACGACACGGGCGTGTGGGAGCTCTTCATTCCCGGGCTCACTCCCGGCAACGGCTACAAGTTTGAGCTACTCACCCAGGCTGGCGAATGGGTCAAGCGCGCAGACCCCATGGCTCGGTACACCGAGGTGCCGCCCGCAACGGCATCCAAGGTCGGTCAATCTCTCTTCGAGTGGGGCGACGGCGAGTGGATGACGCGGCGCTCCCAAACCGACCCCCACAACTCCCCCATGAGTGTGTACGAACTGCACGTCGGTTCGTGGCGGCCGGGGCTCGACTACCGCAGTCTCGCGGACGAGCTCATCGCCTACGTGCTCGAGCTCGGCTTTACTCACGTCGAGTTCATGCCACTTGCCGAGCATCCGTTCGGTGGATCGTGGGGTTACCAAGTGACGGGGTATTTCGCCCCGACGAGTCGGTTCGGGCATCCCGACGACTTGAAGTACCTGATCGATCAACTGCACACCGCAGGCGTCGGCGTCATCATGGACTGGGTTCCCGGGCACTTTCCGAAAGACGAGTGGGCCCTCGCGAAGTTCGACGGTCAAGCGCTCTACGAGCACAGCGACCCCCGCCGGGGCGAGCAAATGGACTGGGGCACGCTCATCTTCGACTTCGGTCAGTCGCAAGTTCGCAACTTTCTGGTTGCTAACGCGCTGTATTGGCTCGAGGAGTTCCACATCGACGGACTTCGCGTCGATGCTGTCGCGAGCATGATCTACCTCGACTACTCGCGCGAAGAAGGGCAGTGGCTTCCCAACCAATTCGGCGGACGCGAAAACCTCGAAGCGATCAGTTTTCTTCAAGAAGTCAACGCGACGGCGTACAAGCGCAACCCAGGCATCGTCATGATCGCCGAGGAGTCGACGTCGTTCCCGGGTGTAACGAAGCCGACCGCGCAATCCGGTCTCGGCTACGGACTCAAATGGAACATGGGGTGGATGCACGACTCGTTGCAATACATGCAAGAAGATCCCATGCATCGGTCGCATCACCACAACGACATCACCTTCTCTTTCCTCTACGCATTCAGCGAGAACTTCTTGCTGCCGATCAGTCACGACGAGGTCGTGCATGGCAAGGGATCGCTCTTGCACAAGATGCCGGGCGACCAGTGGCAAAAGCTCGCGAACGTGCGCGCCTATCTCTCGTTCATGTGGGCACACCCCGGTAAGCAATTGCTATTCATGGGCAGCGAGTTCGGGCAACCCTCCGAGTGGAGCGAGGAGCGCGGTCTCGATTGGTGGATTCTCGACCAGCCTGTTCACCAGGGGCTTCAGAATCTCGTGGGCCAACTCAATCGCGTGTACGCCGCGACCCCGGCGCTGTGGGAGCAAGACAACGACTCGGCAGGCTTCGAGTGGATCGACGGCGGCAACGCCGCGCAAAATGTCGTCGCGTTCATCCGTTGGTCTCGAACCGGTGAGCCGCTCGTTGGCTTGTTCAACTTCAGCGGCAACCCCGTGGGTTCGTATCGCCTCGGCTTGCCGTTCGGCGGAACGTGGGACGAAATTCTCAACACCGACGCCCTCGAGTTCGGCGGATCGGGCGTCGGCAACTACGGCGCCGTAGAGGCGGTAAGTGAACCGTGGGGAGGCCGTGACTCGAGCGTCGAGCTCACATTGCCGCCGCTCGCGGGGTTGTGGCTCGCGCCCCGACGCGCGTAGACGATCTACTAGCTATCGGACTTTGGTGCATCGGGCTTGGGCAACCGATCGAGCGACGTCGTGAGGATGCCGAGCACGAGCGAGCGCGGAATCCGAGACTCTTCGACGGGCGCAACGTCGCGAGCACGCACAACCTCGAGCGTTCGCGGGTCCCGCAGTTCAAACCCCGTCGCGTCGTAGACGGTCGAATAACCGGCGTCACGTTCTCGCGACGCAGTTCGCGACGAGAGCGCAATCATGACGAAGGATGCTGCGAACGCGAGCACCACGAGCACCGCCCAAGCGACGACAAAGACCGCGGGTCCAGACGCCGCCGCGATGCCGAGTGCCGCTAGGGCTCCGACTCCCGCGAGCTGAAGCCATCGGGCGAGCCCGTCCCACTGCCACGCCGTCGGACGCACGCTTAGTACAGGAGTCCCGTGAGGCGGCGGCGAGCCGCGACGACGCGCGGGTCATCGGCGCCGCCGATCTCGAAGTACTCGAGAAGTCGCGTGCGCGTCGAATTCTTGCCTGCGGTGTCGAGCGACGGAAAGAGATCGAGCAGTCGCGCGAACGCGTCTTCGAGGTGTCCCCCAGAAACGTCTAGGTCTGCGACGGCGAGTTGAGCCGTGAGCTCGCCGGGCGCCGCGGCGGCTGCGGCGCGAATGCTCGCGGCGTCGACGCCCGCTAGCCGTGCCAAGAGAGACACTTGCGCGAGACCCGCAACCGCGAGTTGATCACGCGGGTTTTGTGCGATCGCGGTTTCGTATTCGGCAACAGCGGTCGCAAAGTCGCCCGCGAGAATCGCGTCGTACGCCTCTTGGTGATGCGGCGGGAGCGGCTCTTCGACGGGCTCCGCGGCGTCCGCGTCTGAGACGCTGAGAGTTCCCGTGACATTCTGTTGCGCCGCGAGCTGAAGCAATTGATCGAGCACGTCGCGTAGCTCGGTTTCTGGCATCATTCCC
>JANNCX010000395.1:0-18821 GCA_031387145.1 Salinibacterium sp. | reverse complement strand
GTACTTCGACGCGGAAGTCGCCGCCCGCATAATTGTGAGGGCTTGCGTTCTTACACTCCACGCGCAGTGCTCGACCCGAAGTCATGGCGACATTGAAGTCATGAGTCGCGTCGATGTCGAGACGCTCGACGGTCTTGACAGATTTGTCGTTACGGAGATGGTTCTCAAGATGATGTTCAGCGACGCCGCCCCGCACCGCTACGGTCAGGCGAGTTCTGGTTGCAATGATCTCAAGTATCTGCTGACTGGTGAGATGAAATTGGCGCTCAAGAGCATGAGGTTCTGCGGCGAATGCGGCAGCAGTATCGCTGTTCTTGAAACTCTGCGCAGCTGAGAAGCGCAAGGGAGTGTCAAGGCCGAGGTCGGTAGCTCGCCGTTCGAATCTGGCATAATCCAAGAATCGCTCTGGTAGGAACGCGACCATCGTTTCGAGACCGGTTTCAGATCGTGCGGTTGTTCGCTTGGATCCAGCCCGATTATCTTTCTCCCACACACTCCAGCCAGTGTCGCCCATCGCTTCGATGTCGGAGTCCTTGAGATACATCGATATGCCCATCGGGATTGGGCTCCACAACTGAGGATCGAGTCCAATGAACACGCCAGCCTCGGCATCGATCGCCAATACCAGGGTTGTATCAACCCCCGCAACGTCCATTGCGACCAGGTGATCACCACCCCAGGACTTCTCGCCACCGAGTCGGATCTGGCCGCGTACTTCGTCTATCGGTCGGTTCTCGGTGTCTCGTTTGTTGGCCCGGAACGGATAGATCAAGAGACCGAGGCGTTCGTCGCGATCGGTCTGAACTCCGAAGTAAAAGGGCGCGCGATTCGCTGAGCTGGCATAAATGACCCGCGCACCGCCCTGTTCGATCGCCTTCGAAATCAGGGCGTGAAGATCTTCTCGACCAGTAACGCGGTAGACGCGAGGGTACGAGCGACCGGCAATCGGCTCGTCGACACTCATGTGGCCCTCCCCTCCACAACTATCGAGTCGTGCTACTTGTCACCGCCGGAATGTCCGCCGGTGCTGCAAAGTTTATGTGCGCGATACTGGACGATACAGTAGCGCCACCCGCTGCTGGCCAGTCTGACCCTCGAGGAGTGAACCATGAACGATGCGCTCCCGGTAGTGAGCTTGTTCTCAGGAGCCGGTGGCCTCGACCTCGCGGTTGAGCGTGCTGACGCAGAACCCCTTGTCGCAGACGATCCCGGGACCGGACTTGCTCGAGTCGCAGTTGCAACTGACTACAACGCTCCGGCACTTCGAACTCTCGCCCGGAACTTCCCGCACACTCAGTCGATCAACGGGGACATCCGGAATCTCAATTCAGATGAATTGCTGTCCAAGGCTGGCCTCCAGCGCTCCGAGCCGGTCTTAGTCGTCGGAGGCCCACCCTGCACGCCGTTTAGCAAGTCCGGTTTCTGGCTGGAGCAAAAGCGTGAAAGTCGCGACCCCAATGCATCGTTGCTCGATGAGTACGTACGCGTGGTCGGAGAGACTCGGCCCGAGGGCTTCATCCTTGAGAACGTTCAAGGGCTTACGTACATTACTCATCGCGGCCAGTTTGAGCGCCTCCTGAGGGGCCTTGCGGAGCTTGGGTACAATCCGCAATGGAAAGTCCTTCTCGCAGCAGACTACGGGGTGCCTCAATTGCGACGTCGGGTGTTTGTAGTGGGCCGACGCGACGGTAAAGCCTTCGAGTTCCCCAAACCAACTCACTCAGGATGGAGCGAGCACACCCGGAAGTTCGACACATCTCTAATTCCACATGTGACCGCCGGAAAGTCATTTGCGGACCTGCCACACAACCACTCCGAGGACGAGTTCGTCGCCGGCCAATATGGTGAACTCGCTGCAGAGATTCCCCCTGGACAAAATTACCTGTGGCACACCGACCGATACGGCGGACGCAATCACTTCGAATGGCGAAGCCGATATTGGACATTCCTCCTACGTCTTGATCCAAATCGCCCTTCGTCAACGTTGCAGGCGCAGCCGGGGCCTTATGTTGGCCCGTTCCATTGGGAGAACATCGTCACGGCGGCTGGCGATGCGAGGGCCCGTCGTCTTCGAGTGCCCGAGATTCTAAGGCTCATGTCATTCCCGGATAACTTCAAGGTGCCGGAAGTTCGTGCCGATGTTCAGCGGCAATTGGGCAACGCGGTCCCTCTCGAGCTCGGAAAGGCTGTTGCCCGCGCACTGCTTACTCAGTTGGGGTACATCGATGCGCGAGCGACCGAAGGCAAGCTCACACTTCCTCTGAGCGCATAAATTCCCGGTCTGCCGACCAGGGGAACCAACTTTTAGTCGCGACCAGCAAGCGGAGCATCGTGCGACCTAATTTGACGCGCTTCCGAGTGCGCTCAGTAGTCCGGCCCACTTGTCCATGCTTGGAAAGAGATGGATCGAGGCGTACGCGCAATTGGGGTGATTCAGCATCCCGCCCCTGAACCCCTCGACGCCGAGTGCAGTGAGTCGCGCGACGAGCGACTTCGGAGACTCGATGGTCGGCCATCCCTGCGGCAGCCCGCTCGCCTTGACGACCCGGACGTCTCGAGTGAGAAAAACATCAAGCCCAAGACGGCAAGACTCTTGGACGAGTTCCCTGTCGGCGACGCCAGGAATCAAAGCAGGATCGATGTATCTAGCGAGTTGCACGTGTGCCTCGTCCATTGGTGCAAGATCGTCGAGAGCCCATTCGCCCGACAGGTGGGCAAGCGATTCCGAAAGTGATTGCATCGTCGCGACTCGCCGAGCCATCCTGTCGGCCGAAATGCCTCTACCAGTGTCTGTCAGAGATCGATTCAATGGAATGAATCGAATGTCCCTCACCAGCCAAAGTTCAATCAGCGCTGCGAGCGAGGCTAGCTCGCTGACGTGCGGCTCACGGACGCTTTCAGGCAACTCGGACTTGTCGAAAGCCGCCTCACCGTGTTCGGCAAGGTCAATTAAGACGTTGGTGTCGAGGCCCACAAGGAGCGGACCGTGATCAAGCGATGCATTAATGAAGAGACTTCGATCTAGGTCGTAGCAGAACCCGACAACGTTCTCCTCTAGATCGACGCGCCGCAGACTATTGCTCACCCTCATAGTCTGCTCTCAATGTGCATCGTTCGAGAATGCATAATCAGGATGGCGATCACTCCATCTCGCCGGATCATTCATTGGCAATTTGTGGCAGAATGAAGCTATAGCTACATTTGATTGGAAGGGACACGGCATGACGTCAACGATCAAGGCGACGAGGCGAGCAGCGGGAATCACCGTTAAAGAACTTGCAACGCGCCTAAACGTGACTCCGAGTGCCGTGTCGCAAATGGAGCGCTCTGAGAGCGAAGGCACCATAAAGCTTAATACGCTTCGAGAAGCCCTCGAGGGAATGGGCTCGAGTCTTCGCATCACCGCGGGTGCGGAAGGACGCATGTCCCGTTACGCTCCGTATCGTGTCGCCGACTCGCTAGCAGATGCTCTTTTGCACGACAGCGATCCGACATTTCCACTTCGGCTTTTGACGCATGCGATCAAAGAGCTGTTGGATAACACGTTAGAGATTGACCCGATTGAGGTGGAGATCGCTCCGACACCCCTTCCCGACAAGCGTTGGGACACACTAATGCGAGCGGCATACGCAAACGCCATCCCCGCTAACAACCGTCCTGCGTGGACGCGCACATCAAAACTCTCTGAGCCTTGGTTCTTGTCTGAGTATCCGGCGCTGCGTGAGAGAGCCAAAGAGACCACACCTGCGTACCTTCGCCGACTTAACATCTTCGTCGATGAGCGAAGCCTGACTAGGGTCTGACATGGCGCGCGAGCATCAGATGGACCCAGCCGAAGTGCGGCGGCTGCTCGGCGAGTTGGTGCATCGCCTCGAGACGGCGGGCATAACGGCGCGGATCCATGTAATTGGTGGCTCAGCGATGGCGCTGCTTTTCCCGGAGGATCCAGAAACGCGAATGACCCAGGACATCGATGCGTCAATTCAACCAAGTGACGAAGTCCGCCGAGTGGTCCAAGAAATGGCGATCGACTTGGACCTATCCCCAACCTGGCTCAATGCCAATGGCAAACCATTTATCCCACCGCGAGCCGAAGTAGCGGCTAGCAGTTTGGGCGTCGAGCTGACGCACGCGGATGCGCACGAACTGATCGCGATGAAGTTGGCCGGATCGCGGGAGCAAGATTTACATGACTTAGGGATCATCGCGCGACATATGGGGATTACTGACCCCCAGCAATTGGTGGATATCGCTTTCGAAGCCTATGGAAATGAGTCAGTAGTGCTGAACGAGCCGCCGGAGGACTATCTAATTCTTGCGAAACAGGCTCTCGCGCGCGCTCGAAGACGAGCGTCGGCGCGGCCGATGTCAACGGAGCGCTAGGCCCGCAATCGTCGATAGTGTGCGTTCATGCAACTCGTGCCACCCGCCACCGCCCCATGGCTCAACCCCGCCGAGTACTGGGGCTCAATGAGCGCGGCCACCGCTGCACTCGACACCCCGTTCGGCGCCGTCTCGGTGCCGGCGCTAGCCCACAATGCCCACGACATGCTCCGGCGCGCGAACGGCAAACCGATTCGTGTCGCGAGCAAGTCCGTACGAGTTCGCGGAGTCATTGACGCCGTTCTCGCACTCCCGGGGTATCACGGAGTTCTCGCCTACACGCTCGCCGAGGCGCTGTGGCTTGCAGAGACAATCGACGACGTAGTTGTTGGCTACCCGAGCGCAGACCGCTCGGCAATTGCGGCGCTCGCCAAGTCCCCAAAGAAAGCGCAGCGCGTCACGGTCATGGTCGACTCGATCGACCAGCTCGACCTCATGGATAGCGTCCTCGCAGAGGGCAAGCGCGAGTCGATCCGCGTGTGCCTCGAGCTCGACGCATCCTGGCGATCCAAAGCCCTCGGGTTTCTCGGCGTCTACCGCTCACCCGTTCACTCGGTCGAGCAGGCGACGGCTCTGGCCCAAGCGATCGTCGAGCGGCCTGGGTTCGAACTCATCGGCATCATGTCGTACGAGGCCCAGATCGCGGGCCTCGCGAACCGTCCGCCGGGCCAGCCCCTTCTCGGCCGCGCAGTCGACTGGATTCAGAAGCACTCGTTCGTCGAGCTACTCGAACGCCGGGGTGCAGCGGTCGCCGCAGTCCGCCAACTCGCAGACCTCGAGTTCGTGAACGGGGGCGGCACGGGTTCGCTCGAGCGAACGGCGGCTGACGCATCCGTCACAGAAATTGCCGCGGGCAGCGGACTCTTCGGCCCCCACCTCTTCGACGGATACAGCCACTTCAGCCCCGCCCCCGCGGCGGCATTCGCGCTCTCGGTCGTGCGCAAGCCGACGCCGAGCATGGCAACGTTGCACGGTGGTGGCTGGATCGCATCTGGTCCACCAGCAGCGGGGCGGATGCCCCAACTCGCGTGGCCCGAAGGCCTAAAGTACGTGGCGCGCGAGGGTGCAGGCGAAGTGCAGTCACCCGTCACGGGTAGCGCCGCCGCGAGCTTGGAGGTCGGTGACAGGGTCTGGCTGCGGCACACCAAGGCGGGCGAACTGAGCGAGCACGTCAACGAATTCGCGATGGTCGACGGCGACCGTATCGTTGAGTCCATGCAGACGTATCGGGGCGAGGGTAAGGCATTTCTGTGACGGCAGTGGTTGGGGCGGGCGGCCGCTGGCGCAATTGGGGGCGCTCGCAGAGCGCGAATCCGCGATTCGTTGCGCGCGTGTCATCCGTCGACGAAGTCATCGAGACGATTCGCTTTGCGCGTGAGCAGGGGCTCACGATCAAGCCCGTCGGCGCCGGCCACAGCTTCACGTCGATCGCGGCGACCGACGGAGTGCAACTCGACGTCTCGGCGCTCGACGGAGTGCTCGCGGTCGACGGCAACCTCGTCACGCTCGGCGCCGGCACGAACCTCTACCAGCTGCCCGCACTGCTCGGCCCGCTCGGCCTCGCGCTCGCGAACATGGGCGACATCGACAAGCAGACGATCGCGGGCGCGACCTCGACGGGCACGCACGGCACGGGCAGCGCGTTCGGCGGGCTCGCGACGCAGATCCGCGCCGTCACGCTCGTGACCGCAAGTGGCGAGGTGTTGCGCGTGAGCGACACCGAGAACGCGGACTTGCGCCACGCTGCGTTCCTCGGACTCGGCGCGCTCGGAGTGCTCGTCGAAGTCACAATCGAGTGCGTTCCCGCGTTTCTGCTGAGCGCCGTCGAGCGACCTGAGCCTGTCGCGACGGTGCTCGCGGAGTGGTCCGAGCGCATCGCGACAATTGACCACTTCGAGTTCTACGTGTGGCCCCACACCGACACGGCTCTCACCAAGAGCAACACGCGCCTCGCCTTTGATGCGCCGCGGCATCCGCTCGGCGCTGTCAAGGGCTGGATGGATGACGAGTTCATGGCCAATGGCCTGTTTCGTGCGACCGTCAACCTCGGCCGGCTCGCGCCGCGATTGATCGGCCCCGTCAACCGGCTATCGGTCAATCTCACGGGCGATCGTGAGTTCACGGATGCTTCGCCCAGCGTCTTCACGTCGAACCGCACCGTGCGCTTCCGTGAGATGGAGTACGCGCTGCCCGTCGAACACATTCCCGCAGCGGTCGAGGCGGTGCGCACTCTCATCGCTGACCGGGGGTGGAACATCTCGTTCCCGATCGAGGTGCGTGCATCCGCCGCCGACGACCTCTGGCTCTCGACGGCGTCGGGCCGCGCGACCGGGTACATCGCGGTGCACAAGTTCTTTAGAGAAGACCCCACCGAGTATTTTCGCGAAGTCGAAGCCATCATGCGCTCGTTCGAGGGCCGACCGCACTGGGGCAAGATGCACAATCGCACGGCCGATGATTTGCGCCCTGCATACGAGCACTTCGACGATTTCGTCGCCGTGCGCAACCGACTCGACCCTGACCGGCTATTTCAGAACGACTACTCGAGAGCGGTGTTGGGCGAGTGAGCGATTGGTTGCACGATCCCGAGGGCCTCGGGTCGCTCATCCCGCACGACTTCACGATGGGGGTTGCGACCGCGGCCTTCCAGATCGAGGGAGCGATTCGCGACGACGGCCGCGGGCCATCGACGTGGGACACCTTCATGGGCCAGGCCGGCCGCATCCTCGACGGTTCGAACGCGTCCGTCGCGACCGACCACTACCACCGGTACCGCGAAGACGTCGCGCTCATGCGCGAGCTCGGTGTCGATTCCTACCGGTTCTCGCTCTCGTGGCCGCGCATCCAGCCCGGCGGAACGGGGAGCGTCAACAAGGCAGGCATAGCGTTCTATGACCGGCTGCTTGACGAATTGCTTGCGGCGGGCATCCGGCCCATGGCGACGCTCTTTCACTGGGACATGCCCGAACCGCTGCAACATCGCGGAGGGTGGATGACGCGCGACACGGCGTCTCGCTTCGCCGACTATGCACAGCTCGCGGGCGCCGCCTTCGGTGATCGCGTCGACAATTGGATTACGCTCAACGAGCCCACCACGGTGACGCTCAACGGCTACGCGCTCGGGGTGCACGCGCCCGGCGCGACGCTCATGTTCGACTCGCTGCCCGCCGTGCATCACCAGTTGCTCGGCCACGGCCTCGCGGTTCAAGCCCTTCGCTCGGAGTCGGTCACGGGCGGCATCGGAATCACCAACGTGCACTCGCCTGTCGAGCCCGCGAAAGACACCTTCGCGACTCGAGGATTCGCCGAGGTTTTCGACCTCGTGCATAATCGCATCTTCGCGGACCCCGTGCTGCTCGGGCATTACCCGAAGTTTCCGTTTCTCGCGCGCAAACTCTTCACACCGCTCATGGAAGTGGATGAAGCGGACCTCAAGACGATCGCGCAACCGCTCGACTTCTACGGGCTTAACTACTACATGCCGAGCCGCATCGCGGCCGGCCCGCCTCCCGACAACCTCACGCCCGATGGCGCGAGCGAAATGGCCCGTCACTTGCCTTTCCACCTCACGGCGTGGCCCGAGTACGCGACGACCGGATTCGGCTGGCCGATCGCACCCGACTACCTTGGGGTCACTCTTCGCGACTACGCCGAGCGCTACGGCGACAAGCTCCCGCCCGTCTACATCACGGAGGGCGGCGCGAGCTTCGCCGACGCTCTCGCCGACGACGGCACGATCAACGACGAAAACCGAGTCGCGTACCTCGCGGATCATCTCGAGGTCGCAGTGAAAGGCGCGTCCGGTATCGACGTGCGCGGGTACTTCGTGTGGACGCTCCTCGACAACTGGGAGTGGGCGGCAGGATTCAGCGAGCGCTTCGGTCTCGTGCACGTCGACTTCGACACGCAAGAGCGCACGCCGAAACGCTCGTACGGCTGGTTGCAAAGCGTGCTTCGCGCTCGTCGCTAGCGCTGGCTACCGCGCTCGGCGCTAGGCGGATTTGCGGCGCAGCGTCACTGCACCCAGAATTAGCGCCCCGAGAGCGAACGCGCCGATGATGAGCAGTTTGCCGGCGACATAGCCCGCGTCCTGATCGTCGCGAGCGACGGCGTTGAGGGCGTCGATGGCGTGGGATAGCGGGAGCCATTCCGAGATCGCGTGCAGCGCATCCGGCAACTCATCTCTCGGCAGGATGATGCCGCACAAGAGCACTTGCGGAAACACTATCGCGGGCATGAATTGCACGACTTGAAACTCCGTACGCGCGAAGGCGCTAGCGAAGAGCCCAAGAGTCGTGCCGAGCACGGCATCGGCGAGCGCGACCGCGAGCAGGAGCCAAATCGAACCCTCGATCGTGAGCCCGCACACCCACACGGCGAACGACACCGCGATCGTCGCTTGAGCGATCGCGAGCAACCCGAACGCGAGCGTGTAGCCGAGGATGAAGTCGAGCTTGCCGATCGGCAGAGTGAGCAGGCGTTCGAGGGTTCCCGAGCGCCGCTCGCGCAGCGTCGAAATGCTCGTCACGACGAACATCATTGTGAAGGGAAAGAGCGCGAGCATCGCTGGGCCGACCTGATTGAACACGGGAGTGTCGGTGAAGATCCACGCCATGAGTCCAATGAGAATGCTCGGCACGATGAGCAGCAGCCCAATCGTGCGTGGGTCGTGACGGATCTGGGTGAGCACTCGCCCCGCGGTCGCGAGCGTTCGACTCGGGTTCACGATGCCTCCGCTCGACGGATGAGCGCGAGGAACGCGTCATCCGCATCCGTCGTACCGGTCGTGCTCAAGAGCTCCGCGGGCGTCAAATCGGCGAGCAGTTCGCCCTCGCGCAAGAGCAAGAGTCGATCGCAGCGAGTCGCTTCGTCCATGACATGGCTCGACACGATGAGTGTCGTGCCGGCTTCGGCGAGCGCTCGAAAGAGCCCCCACAGGTCGGCGCGTAAGACCGGGTCGAGGCCGACAGTCGGTTCGTCGAGAACGAGCAATTCGGGGCCGCCAAGCAGCGCGGCAGCGAGGCTCGCTCGACCTTGCTGGCCGCCCGAGAGGTCGCTCACGAGTTCGTTTGCGTGAGTCGTCAGGCCCGTCTGCTCGATTACTCGATCGACGTCGGATGCACGCGCCCCAAGTATCGTGCGGAAATAGCTCAAGTTTTGGCGCACGGTCAAGTCGTCGTACACGCTCGCGGCTTGAGTCACATACCCGACTCGATTGCGCAGAGCCGGGGACCCGGCCGGCCGGCCGAGCACCGAAACGGTTCCCGTGGCTGTGCGCTGCACGCCCACAATCGCGCGCATGAGAGTGGTCTTGCCGCTGCCACTGGGCCCGAGGAGTCCGACGAGGGATCCGGGCTGGATCGTCACCGAGACGTCGTGCAGCACTTCGGTCTTGCCGCGGCGCACGTGCAGACCTGCCACGTCGATGGCGGGCGGGCGGTCATCCGTGACAGCGGCCATGCGTACAGCCTAGGAGACAAGCGGTTTGCACGCTTATAGTTACCTCTATGGAATTCCTCGTAGTCATTGGCGTCATCGTCCTCCTCGTCGTAATCGTGGGCATCTACCTGTGGACGACCTACAACTCCCTCGTTACCCTCAACGTTCGCGTTGATGAGGCGTGGAGTGACATCACCGTGCAGCTCAAGCGTCGTGCCGACATGCTGCCCAACCTCATCGAAGCCGTCAAGGGTTATGCGGCACACGAGAAGGCCGTCTTCGAGAACGTGACGAAGGCGCGAGCCGAGACCCTCAGTGCGCAGGGACCAGCGGATGCAGCTGCCGCCGAGAACCACATGCAAACCGCTCTCAAGAGCATCTTCGCGGTCGCCGAGGCCTACCCGCAGCTGCAAGCAAGCCAGAACTTCCTCCAATTGCAAGCCGAGATCGTCGACACCGAAGACAAGATCCAGGCGAGCCGTCGGTTCTACAACGGTGGGGTGCGCGAGCTCAACACCAAGATCAAGGTGTTTCCGAACACGCTCTTCGTTCGCGGCCTCGGCTTCACCGAGCGTGAGTTCTTCGAGGTCGCGGATTCCGCGGCAATCGCCGAACCGCCTCGCGTTCAGTTCTAGTCCGCCTGCCGGTCGAGTGGCGGCGTTGCCGCGTGTGTCCGCTGATCGAGTAGCTGCGTAGCCGCGTATCGAGACCCCCTTTGAAGGACAACCATGTATAGGGCGATTGCCAAAAACAAGAGAAACACGGTCTTCATCATCGTGTTGTTCTTGCTCATTATCGGTGGGCTCGCGGCGCTCGCGGGCTGGATTTACGACGACCCTTCGATCGTTGTCATCACGCTCATCGTTGCTGGTGGCTACGCCCTGATTCAGTATTTCGCGGCGAGCAGTCAAGCGCTCTCACTCAGTGGCGCCCACGAGATCCAGAAGGCCGACAATCCGCGGCTCTATCGAATCGTCGAGAACCTGTCGATCACGACGGGCACTCCCATGCCCAAGGTCTACATCATCAACGACCCAGCGCCCAATGCGTTCGCGACGGGTCGAGACCCGCAGCACGCGTCGGTCGCTGCGACGACGGGAATCCTCGAACTCCTCGATGATTCCGAGCTCGAAGGCGTCATGGCGCACGAACTCGGACACGTTCGCAATTACGACATCCGGGTCGCGATGATCGTGTTCGGGCTTGTCGTTGCCGTCGGCTTCATCGCCGACATGATGCTGCGAATGTCGTTCTTCGGCGGCCGCAACAACAGCAACGGTGGCAACCCCGTCGTGCTCATTTTCGGACTCATCGCGTTCCTCGTGGCCCCGCTCGTCGCGGCGGTTGTGCAGGCTGCAATCTCGCGCCAGCGTGAATACCTTGCGGATGCCACCGGTGCACTCACGACGCGGCATCCGGATGCCCTTGCGAGCGCCCTTCAGAAGCTCGCCGATTACGGCCAACCCATGATCAAGCAGAACTCGGGGATGGCCCACATGTGGATCTCGAACCCGAGCGGCCCCGGAATGCTGACGCGCATGTTCAGCACTCACCCGCCGATCGCGGACCGCATCGCGCGCCTCGGCGAAATCGGTCGCACGTTCTAGCCGGTAGTGCGGCGCCGTTCCCTGTGGGGAGTGGCGCCGCATCCGTTAGAGGGTCGCGGCGGCAGCCGTAGCGAGGGCTATCACAGCGGTTCGACGGTCGACGCCGATCGGTTCCATTCCCTCGTCGGCCCAGGCGTAGACGCTGATCCAGTTGCCGCCGATCACGAGGTCGACGAGGCAATACGCCTCGGCGGGTGCGCACCTGATCCAGGCTTCGTCCGACGCCGCGAGTCCCGGGATCGCGACAGGTTGCGGCACGGACGGCACCGTAATGAACGCGCGCGCTTCTTGCCACGCCCACGCCCCGCCACGGAGGGTGTTGAGTGCACCCACTCCTGCGTCGGCGCCGAGGAAGGCCCAGTAGCAATACGGTCCGCCCCAGTCTTCGCTTGCCGCGGCGCCGAGGCTCCAGCCGCCCGCAGCGTAGGCGGCTTGCACGGGAACGTCGAGTGCGAACGCTGCTTGCGCATCGGCGTCCGAAATGATGCCAGGGCATTCGGTCGGCAGGGGTGCCGTCTCGGCCGGAACGACCCACGCGTCCGCTCCAGGCCCAGCGGCGTCCACGGCCGACAAGATTTCGTCGGAGAGCGCGGTCGCGGTCGCCTCTGACGAAGCTCCAGCGATCGTGATGTCGACCCAGTTCGTGCCCGAGATTTGGTCAGTGCTGCACGAGACGGGATCGCTCGCCGGGCTGCAGTAGATGCCGCCGGCGTCGTCGCCGTAGTAGTCAACGTACCTAGCCCACTGGTCGGTCGCGTTCGGAAGAACGAGAACGCGAACGCCGACATAGTCGGGGTTTGTGCCCGTCGCGGTGCTTTGGGGTTCGCCGTTGTTCCACTCGCACGCGAGACCGCCGAGGCTGCGCACGTGGTAGCTCTTCGGAATCACGGGATACGCGTCCATCATCGTGTTCGAGGGGTCTGTCACCGACACCGCGGTAGTGAAGGTGCCGGCAATGCTCGCGGTGCTCGCGAGGTCGGCGCACTCGATGTCGAGCACAGGCATCGGAACCGACACGGGCTCGATCGTGGGCGTGGGTGTGGGTGCGGGCTCGGCTGTTTCGGGCCCATCAATGACAGGCACATCGGGTGGCGTACACGCCGTGACGATGAGTCCAACCGCCAAGACAAGGGCGAGTGAGCCGCTCAACCTGCGAGCGTGAATGAGTGTGTTCATACTGGTACGACTCCCTTGAGGTGCATTCAGGTTGACACTACGCGGAGTTCGGCGGCGAGCGCCGGCGCGAGGTCTCCTCGGCCCACGACCTCGATGCGGTCCATGTGCTGCCACACCGCCGTCTGCCGCACAAGTTCGGCAATGCGAGTGACGTCGGGGTGGGCATCCGGTTCGGTCCAAGCGGATTGGACGCGCAATACGCGGGCCTGCCGGTCGGTCTTGAGGTCAATCCGGCCGACGAGTGCGTCGTCGAGCAGTACGGGAAGTGAGTAGTACCCGAAGATTCGTTTTGGTTCGGGGGTATAGATCTCGATGCGGTAGTGAAAGCCGTACATGCGCTCGGTGCGCGCGCGTTCCCACACGATGGGGTCGAAGGGCGAGAGGAGTGCCGCAGTCTCGATTCGTCGTGGAACGCGAACGTCGCGATGCACCCACGTGGGCTTGCCCCAGCCTTCAACCGCGACGGGGATGATCTCGCCCGCCTCCTCGAGCTCTCGCATTGCGGTTGTCAGGGTAGAAATCTTGAGCCGAAAGTAGTCCGCGAAGTCCCGCTGCGTGCCAACGCCGAGCGCGCGAGCACTGAGCCTCACGAGTTCACGCACTGCATCGGGCTTGGGAATGTCGCGGTCGATGATCTCGGTGGGCAATCTGCGCTCAACGAGGTCGTAGGTGCGCTCGAACCTCGAGCGACCCGCGCTCGTCACTTCGCCCCACATGAACAACGTTTCGAGGCCCGTCTTGACGTCGGACCAACCCCACCACGGACCCTTGCGCTGGTTCGCGTCGTGCTCGACTTGCGCCGCCGTGAGAGCTCCCTTCTCGGCGAGTTCGTCGCGCAGAAACTGCAGCATCTCGCCGTTCGCGGCGCCCCACCGCCCGTAGTCGGTTGCCTCCGATCGCCAGTTCGCCATCGACCAGCGCCACAGTGGCCATTGTTCCCGGTGGATGATCGACGCTTGGTGAGCCCAATACTCCGTGTATTTGCTTCGCCGGTCGAAGATGACTCTGTCGAGGTCGGCCTTGTCGTAAGCCCCCAGCCGCGCGAAGAGCGGAAGGTAGTGGCTGCGCTCGAACACGTTGACCGAGTCGAGTTGAAGCACCGCGAGTCGATCGAGCGCTGTCGTGAGTTGGCGCGTGCCAACGGGCGTCTTCGTCCGGCCGAAACCTTGTGCAACCAGCGCGATGCGACGCGCTTGCGCAGCGCTCAACGACTCGATCGGCACGCTCGCAAGACTACCGAGTGGCGCCGACAACATTTGCTTGAGCCAGCGCGATCTAGACTATGCGCGTGGCCCTTGGACGACAGAAATCTGCCCCCTCCGCTGACGACGGCGAGTTGGTTCCGCCCGCCCTCTCGATCGCAGCCGCGTATTCGTGGCGCATCTTGCTCGTCGTTGCCGTATTCGCGGTTCTGATCTTTCTGATAGTTCAGCTCCGCGACATCGTTGTGCCGTTCTTCGTCGCTATTCTCCTAGGCGCGCTGCTCGTGCCCGTGTCGCAATCCCTTATGCGGCACAAATGGCCGAGGTGGCTCGCGATCGTTGTGCCGCTCGTCGCAACTTTGGGCGTCGTCGCGGGTCTGGTGTTCGTTGTCGTGTGGCAAGTACGCCTCGGATACCCAGACTTGCAAGAAACGTCGCTCGAGGCATTTGAGCGCTTCAAGCTCTTTTTGCTCGCGTCACCCCTCGAGCTCTCTGAGCAAGACATCAACGCGTATATTGACCAGATCTGGGCCGTTCTGCAACGCGATAGCGCCCCACTCCTCAACGGAATCGTCTCGGTGGGCTCGACCGCGGGCCACGTCATCGCTGGTGTTTTCCTGACAATCTTCGCGACAATCTTCATCATGATCGACGGCAAGCGCATTTGGGCGTGGGTCGTGCGTCTCTTCCCGCGTCGGGCGCGCGGCGCGGTCGACGGTTCCGGTCACGCGGGCTGGGTCACGCTCACGACGTTCGTCAAGGTGCAGATATTTGTCGCCGCGATCGATGCGGTCGGGATCGGTACCGGCGCGTGGGTGCTCGGGTTGATTTTCGGCGGGTTCCCTCTCGTGATTCCGATCGCGGTAGCGGTCTTCCTCGGATCGTTCATCCCGGTTGTCGGTGCGCTCGTCACAGGTGCGCTCGCGGTCTTCGTCGCGCTCGTGTACCTCGGCCCGTTCCCAGCGCTCCTCATGCTCGGCATTGTCTTGCTCGTGCAGCAAGTCGAGGGCCACATTCTTCAGCCCCTCGTGATGGGAACGGCGGTCAAGGTGCATCCGCTCGCCGTCGTATTCGCGGTCGCGGCCGGCGGCTTTACCGCGGGCATCGCAGGCGCGCTCTTCGCTGTTCCCGTCGTCGCCGTAGTCAACGTCATGGTCAAGTACATCGCGAGCGGAACCTGGCGCACGAACATCCACCCGACTGCCAAAGAACTGCTGACCAATGAGTAAGGTCGACCAAGTCGGCCCGACGCTCGCCGACTTCGAGCACGCGCGCGACCGCATTTCCGAGGTTACGCACGTCACACCCCTCGAGAGCTCGACCTACCTCGAAAAGATCCTCGGCTCGCCCGTGCTTCTCAAGTGCGAAAATCTGCAACGCACGGGGTCCTACAAGATCCGCGGCGCCTACAACCGGTTATCCCTCTTGACTGACGAAGAGAAAGCCCGCGGTGTTGTCGCGGCCTCGGCGGGCAATCACGCTCAAGGGGTCGCACTCGCGGCACGCGAGCTCGGCATGCGCGCGACCATATTCATGCCCGTCGGCGTTCCTCTGCCCAAGCTCCAAGCGACGAAAGATTATGGAGCGGATGTCGTGCTCCGCGGCCACACGGTCGATGAGCCACTTCGCGCCGCGGCGGAATTCGCCCGCACTACTGGCGCGATCTTCATCCACCCTTTTGACCACGCGGACATCATTGCCGGCCAAGGTACCCTCGGACTCGAGCTCTACGAACAGTGCCCCGAGGTCGACACGGTCATCGTGCCGATCGGCGGCGGCGGCCTCATTTCAGGCGTCGCGAGTGCGATCAAGCAACGCGCGGCCCTCGATGGTCGCACCGTGCGAATCATCGGTGTGCAAGCCGCCAACGCGTCACCGTATCCGCTGTCGCTCGAGAAGGGCGCGCCCGTGCAGATCACGATCATCCCGACGATCGCCGACGGCATCGCGGTCTCGACGCCCGGTGAACTCAACTTCGAGATCGTGCGCCGCGTCGTCGACGACGTCGTAACCGTGAGCGAAGACGACATGGCTCAAGCGCTGCTCGTGCTTCTCGAGCGCGCAAAGCTCGTGGTCGAGCCGGCTGGAGCCGCGGGCGTTGCCGCGATTCTTTCGGGTCAAGTGACTGCGAGCGGAACGACGGTCGTGATCCTGAGTGGCGGCAACATCGACCCCATGATCATGGAGCGCGTGATTAGTCACGGGCTAGCGGCTTCGAATCGCTACTTGCAGTTGCGCATCCCGCTCCCCGATCGTCCGGGTCAACTTGCTCGGGTTTCGGCGCTCATTGCCGAGTGCAGCGCGAACGTCGTCGAAGTGCTTCACACGAGGCACGGCGGTGGACTGCTCATCAGTCAGGTCGAGCTCGAGTTGCATATCGAAACGCGGGGCCCCGAGCACGCCGAACTCGTGCTAGAGCGATTGCGTGACGAGGGGTTCGAGCCGCGCGTCGACTTCTAACCCGTCCTTACGGAATGTAGGTCTCAACCGCGAGAATCTCGACCGAAATCTCTTTGCCGTTAGGCGCCGTGTACTTGGTCGAGTCGCCGATCTTGAGGCCAATGATCGCGGTGCCGAGTGGGCTGCCTTCGCTGTAAACGTCGAGGTCGCTGTCGCCGACGATTTCGCGGCTACCGATGAGGAAGGTCGACTTGTCGCCGAGGATGTTCGCAGTGATGACAGTGCCGGGCTCGACGACTCCCGTGCTCGCGGGCGCTTCGCCCACGACGGCGTGGCGCAATAGCTCGGTGAGCACTCGGATTCGAGCCTCGATCTTGCCTTGCTCTTCTTTCGCAGCGTGGTATCCGCCGTTTTCCTTGAGGTCGCCTTCTTCGCGCGCTGTCTCGATCTTCTTAGCGATCTCGAGGCGCCCTTCCCCGCTCAATAGATCGAGTTCTGCGGTGCGCCGGTCGAACGCTTCCTGGGTCAACCAGGTGACCGGGTTGCTGTTGGCCACAATGCTCTCCTGACAGAATGGAACCGGCCAAGTCTGGCCGGTTCCGGGGCGAATCCGTCAAGCCTAAGTGAGCCAACAGCGGTAGATCAACCCGGTGACGGCTTGCTCGGTCGTGCGCACGGTCTCGGTGAAGGTGCGTGTGCGTTCGGCCGATGCATCAATCTCGATGACCCGCCACCCCACAATGCCGAAGGTCGAGTTGAGCGCGTGAACGGCGCACCGCGCGGTGCTTCCGGGCGGGGCGCTGAACTCCCACCGCACCGCGGTTTGGCTCTCACTCAGAATGTCGTGGCCTGTGTCTTTCGCCTCGAATTGAGCGGGCGCTTCGAGCAGTCCGCCCCACACGAGCCACGCCGCGAAAACCGCGATGAACGCGGCAGCGCTCGATGCGACAATCCAGCGCGTGGTGCGCTTCGACGACGCACTTCGGCCGTACCTCGCATCGAGGTCTGTCGGCCCGCTGCCCTCAGGGATGGTCACGAGATACGCTCCGTTAGTCTTGTACTCAAGCGTATTGGCAAAACATTGGAGCACGGTGACACGGCGATTGCTTGCAGTGCACGCGCACCCCGACGACGAGTCAAGCAAAGGTGGCGCGACGTACGCTTCATACGCGAGCCAGGGTGACCATGTGCTCGTGGTGTCGTGCACGGGGGGTGAGCGCGGCGACGTTCAGAACGACGCTCTCGTTGAATCGTCGATGGCCGAGCGCGACATTGCGGGGCTTCGTCGCATCGAGATGCACCGCGCTCGCGACATCCTCGGCGTCGAGCACCGTTGGCTCGGGTTCGCCGACTCGGGTATGCCAGAAGCGGGCAGCGATGCCGAGCTGCCCGCGAACTGTTTCGCGCGCATCCCGCTCGAGGTGTCTGCTGCACCTCTCGTGCGACTCATTCGTGAGTTTCGGCCCCACGTGCTCGTGACCTACGACGAGTCGGGTGGGTACCCGCATCCCGATCACATTCGCACTCACGAGTTGTCGATTTTTGCGCGGGATGCCGCGGCCGACGCGACTCGCTACTCCCACTTGGGCGACGCGTGGCGAGTGCACAAGCTCTACTACGACCGCATCTTCAACGCACAGCGCGTGGAGCTGGTTCACGCCGCCATGGTCGCGATCGATCATCCGCGCGCCTCCGACCTCGCCCGTCTGCGGGAGTGGATGGGAGATCGGCCTTCACTCGCGACGACCCACGTTCAAGTCGGCGACTTTCTCGAGAGTCGGGATGCCGCGCTCAGAGCTCACTCGAGCCAAGTAACGCCCGACGATGGGTTCTTCTTCTGGCCCAATGATGTGCAGCGCGAAGCGTGGCCATTCGAAGATTTTCAGCTCGTCGACTCGATCGTCGATAGCACTCTGCCCGAGGACGACTTGTTCGCGGGCATCACTACATTGGGCGAGGACGCACCGTGATTCTTTCTAAACTGCTGAGCGTGATCGTGTGGCTCGACGACCACACTCCAACCCCGATTCCCGCTTTCGAAGGCGATGTCAATCTCGTCACCCCGGGCGTGGTCGGCTTCGCCGTCACGTTCCTTATTGCAGTCGCAACGGTGTTTCTCGTGCTTGATATGGTCCGCCGAGTCCGCCGCGTTCGGTACCGAGCCGAAGTGCAAGAGCAACTCGACGAAGAGCGCGCCACGGGCGAGGGCTTGGGTGAGGGATCTGGCGCTAGCCCAACACCGGGGGATTGATCGCGACGATAAAGATGCCGGTCCAGTGGCACAAGAACGCGAGCAGCGTGAGCGTGTGGAAGATCTCGTGGAAGCCGAACTTTCCCGGGAACGGGTTGGGGCGCTTGAGTCCGTACACTACGGCACCCGCGGTGTAGCACAACCCTCCCGCGATGATGAGCGTCATCATGACCCAATTGGCTTGGAAGAAGTCGACGATGAAGATCATCGCTGCCCACCCAAGTAGAACGTAGAGCGGTACGTAGAGCCAGCGCGGAGCGCCGATCCAAAAAATCCGGAAGCCGATTCCGAGGGCCGCACCGCTCCAAATCATCCACAACAGAAGCGTTGCCTTTTCGGGCGCGAGGCACAGCACCGTGCCGA
>JANNCX010000330.1:0-2916 GCA_031387145.1 Salinibacterium sp. | reverse complement strand
CGAAGCGCTGTACTTTCCCATCGGTTCTCCTTTCAGAGTGCTCAAGGGATTGAGGCGATTCTAGACTCGCGTGCGCCCTCTGCGCAGTAGCACGACAGCCGCTACGGCGCCCAGTAGCGCGACGACGATTCCACCCACGAGGAGGGGAATGTTGACGTATATGGCCTCGGATTCGTCGGTCGGGAGGGGGGCTGCCGTGTGTTGTGCTGTCGGTGCTTGCTCGCCACACACGGGTGACTCCACCGATCCGAGGGTCGACTGCGAATCATCCGCCGGCTCCCAAGTGAAGGCGAGCTCGCCAGACACCGGATGCCCGTCTTCCGAGACGACCTGCCAGATCATCGTGTAGTCCCCGGCAAGCCCGAGGCTCGCTCCAGTCGAGAGCGTGGCGTCCGCGACAGTGAGGCATCCATCGCCGTAGTAGTTGCCATTCGAGTCGGTCACCTGGAGCCCGAACCCGTCTCCGCCGCCGGCGAGGTCGAGAAGAGTCTCGTTCGTCGTCACCGAGAAAATGTCGGGCAATTCTGTGATCGTGCTACCGTCCGCCGGAGTCGAACTCACCAGATAGCTGTGCGCGCTCGCGGGCAGTGCGGTGAGCGCGACAAGTGAGCCCGCTGCCAGCGCGAGCAGGGCCGTTCGAGCAATTAGGCGTGGGTTCAACGTTCTGTTCCTCTTGACTGGGGTCGCGCGTGCTCGAGAGGTCTCATCGCGATCGCTCTCGTCATCGCTATCCATTCTCTCCCACCGATTCGGTGTCGATAATCGGATGAAGCGGCTGCGCGGCGCGCCGAAGCCGCGATTCGTTGGGTACGCGGGGGCGTCGGCAGATCGGGTTAGGCTCTCACTACGCATACGCGCTCGAAACAGGGGAAGAGGTACCGCTCATGGCTCGGATTGGCGAAAGCGCCGACCTCCTGAAATGTTCCTTCTGTGGCAAGAGCCAGAAGCAGGTGCAACAGCTCATTGCCGGTCCAGGTGTCTACATCTGCGACGAGTGCGTCGAGTTGTGCAACGAAATCATCGAGGAGCGTCTCGCCGAGGCTGGCGAAGAGGTCTCGAGTGAATTTGATCTTCCGAAGCCGCGCGAGATCTACGAGTTCCTCGAGGAATACGTCATCGGCCAAGAGCAAGCCAAGCGCGCTCTTTCGGTCGCGGTCTACAACCACTACAAGCGCATTCGCGCGCGCAACACGATTACTTCGGCTGACGCGATCATTGACGACGTCGAGATCGCGAAGTCCAACATTCTGCTCATCGGCCCGACAGGGTGCGGCAAGACCTATCTCGCACAAACGCTAGCCAAGCGCCTCAATGTGCCTTTTGCGGTAGCGGATGCGACCGCACTCACCGAAGCGGGCTACGTCGGTGAAGACGTCGAAAACATCCTGCTCAAGCTCATCCAAGCCGCGGACTACGACGTCAAGCGCGCTGAGACGGGCATCATCTATATCGACGAGATCGACAAGATCGCGCGCAAGGCCGAGAATCCGTCTATTACTCGGGACGTATCTGGTGAAGGCGTGCAACAGGCTTTGCTCAAGATTCTCGAGGGCACGGTCGCTTCCGTTCCACCCCAAGGTGGGCGCAAGCATCCGCACCAAGAATTCATTCAAGTTGACACGACCAACGTGCTGTTCATCGTCGCCGGAGCATTCGCGGGTCTCGAAGAGATCATCTCGCAGCGCGCGGGCAAGAAGGGGATCGGCTTCGGCGCCCCACTGCACAGTAAGGGCGACGACGTAAATCTCTTCGGCGAAGTGTTGCCGGAAGACCTGCACAAGTTCGGGCTCATTCCGGAGTTCATCGGGCGCTTGCCCGTAGTCGCTACCGTGACGCAACTTGATCAAGTCGCCCTCATGGATATTCTTACGACGCCGCGTAACGCTCTCGTGCGCCAGTACCAGCGCATGTTCGAAATCGACGGGGTCGAGCTCGACTTCGACCACGATGCCCTCGAAGCGATCGCGGACCTCGCTGTCTTGCGGCAGACGGGTGCTCGCGGATTGCGCGCGATCATGGAAGAAGTGCTCGGACCGATCATGTTCGACGTGCCGTCCGACGACGACGTCGCTCGCGTGATCGTCACGAAAGAGGCCGTACTCAATAACGCGGCGCCCACGATCGTGCAGCGCAAGGCGCACAGGGCTGAGAAGACGGCATAGTGGCCGACGCTACACCCCACACAATCGTGCGGGCGTCACGCTTAGAAGCATTCAGCGACGGCGTGCTGGCGATCATCATCACGATCATGGTGCTCGAGATCCACGCACCCGAGGGGCACGAGCTTGCCGACTGGGTACCGCTAATCCCTATCGTGCTCGCGTACCTCTTTAGCTTCACTTTCATCGCGATCTATTGGAACAATCACCATCACCTTTTGCGTGCTACCAACCACATCACTCCGAGCGTGATGTGGACAAACATGTTGTTACTGTTCTTTCTCTCGCTGATACCTGTCGCGACGGCCTGGCTCGGAGAGAACGAAAACTACCTTCACACCTGGCCCGTGGTTGCGTATGCCGGTGTGAGTCTCTTTGCAGGCTTGGCGTTCTACTTGCTCACTCGTCGAATCGTGAAAGCAAATCCCAACGACGCTCGGCTCGATGCCTTCGTCGCCAGCCGGAAAGGCGCCGCGTCGCCATTTCTTTATGGCGGTGCAATTGTCGTCGCTTTCTTCATTCCCCTCGCGGGGATCGCGCTTCTTGTAGTCTCCGCCGCGCTGTGGTTCATCCCTGACCGCACCCTCGTTGAAGAATGAGCTGGACCTCACGGCTTGTCCCTGCACCCCGGCAACCCCCTAGGCTTGGCGCATCATCGATAAAGAGTCCATGATCCATCCGATCTCGGCGGGCTTCGTTGCCGCAATCAGCGGCTTCGCGAGTTCATTCGTTCTCGTGATCGCTGGACTTCAAGCCG
>JANNCX010000307.1:0-2757 GCA_031387145.1 Salinibacterium sp. | reverse complement strand
TTCGATACGGCTTCGCCTACTCAACCGGCGTTCATCCGACAGCGCGACCCCGGCTCGCGCGACCTCGAGTACCCGCCCCTGCCCGAGCCGCTCGACGTGCCCGTCTACGACAACCACACGCACCTCGAGATCGCCGACGGTGAAGAGGGGCTCCCGTACTCCGAGCACCTGGACCGAGCGACGAGCGTCGGCGTGAGCGGAGTCGTGCAAGTGGGGGGCGACGTGGCCACGAGCCGCTGGTCCGCCGCGCTTGCCGAGAGAGAGTCTCGCGTGCTTGCGGCAGTCGCGCTGCACCCTAACGAGGTGCCCGAGCTCGCGGCATCCGGAGCGCTCGAAGATGCCCTCGCTGTCATCGATGAGCTCGCGGCCCAACCACGCGTCGTCGCAATCGGCGAGACCGGGCTTGACTACTTTCGCACCCCCGAGGGCGCGGGCCGCGAGGCGCAATTGCGCTCATTCGAGGCGCACATCGAGATCGCGAAGCGGCACGGCATCGCTCTGCAGATTCACGATCGGGATGCGCACGCCGACGTCATCGCGACCCTCTTGCGTGTGGGCGCGCCCGAGCGCACGGTGTTCCACTGCTTCTCGGGGGACGCGGAGATGGCGCGGCTTTGTGCGGACCACGGGTGGTATCTCTCCTTCGCGGGAACCGTCACGTTCAAGAACGTGGCCGGCTTGCGTTCGGCGTTGCTTGTCACGCCCGCCTCGCGGGTGCTGGTCGAGACGGATGCCCCGTTCCTCACGCCGCACCCCTATCGTGGCCGGCCCAACGCGCCGTACCTTCTGCCGCACACCGTGCGGGCGATGGCGTCGATTCTCGAAACCCCGGTCGACGAATTCGCAGCGACCGTTGCGGCCAACACTGAAGCCGTTTACGGGCCGTGGGGTCTTTAGCTGGTTTGCGAAGCCGAAGATCCGCCCACCATTGAAGTTGGGCGCTATGATTTAGCCATGGTCGAAAAGAAGTCACGCACGTACGGCAAGTCCGCGTCGAGCATGAAGTCCAGCTACCTCACGGGATCGAAGGCACCGAGGATTGTCGTAGACGTGACATCCCCCAAAGGGCCCGTGGTCAAAAGCGCGAAAGATCTCGCGCTGGATTGGAATCCCAAGGCCACGCGACCCAAGGTGCTGTCGAAAGCGCAAGAGCGCACGGGCTTCTTGATTGACACGATCGGCACGGCTGCGGCGGTTGCTCGCATCCTCAACGTCTCACGCTCCCAGCCACTTCGCTGGAGCAAGGGGGAGGAAGCGCCTGGCCCAGAGGCGGCTCGACTCATCATCGACCTCGACTACGTTCTCGCTCGCGCGACTCTACTGTGGAAACCGGATGTTGCGATCGACTGGGTCGAGGGACCGAACTCCTACCTCGAAGGTGCACGCCCGATCGACGTGCTCAACGAACGTGGACCCGACGAGGTCTTGCGCGCACTCGACGCCGCACTCGTCTAGATGCTTGTTTATCGCGTCTTTGCCTTTGACCCGAAGGCTCCCGCGGGGAGCTCTGGCCATCCGGACTATCTTTATCACCCGCAAGGCTCGGGCCGCTGCGACAACCCTGGGCTCTATGACGCGTGGTACTACGCGACGACTCCCGAAGCGGCGCTAGCGGAAGTCTTCGGCGATCTGGCGACGTGGTCTGCTGGGATGTTCGACACACCGTACTTGCCAACCGGCCGTCGGGCGCTTGGCGTCTACGAACTGCCCGATGATGTGGCTCTACTCGACCTCGACGACGCGAAGTCATTGAACGACCGAGGGCTACGGCCAACGCAAGTCGTCTTTCGAATCCGTTCGGCAACGCAAGCGTGGTCGAAGTCGATTTTCGAAGAGAAGGCCGCCTCGGGCAAACGAGCCTGGCAAGGCGTTCGCTGGTGGTCGTATTGGAAGCCACACTGGACTGTCTTCGTCGTGTGGATCGAGCCAGCGCAACCAGTCCTGCACAGTTTCGTGCGCGCGGAGGCGCTCGATCTAACTCACGCGGCCGTTGCGTCGGCGCGCAAATCACTCAACCGGCCGGTTCGATGACCGTCCGTCCGTCGGCAGGCGCCTTGCTCGGGCCCGCCGAGATTCGCGACCTCGCCGAGTTGCTCGACATTCAACCGACGAAGAAGCTCGGGCAGAACTTCGTGATCGACGCCAATACCGTCCGGCGCATTGTGCGCGCCGCGTCGGTGGCTTCCGGCGAGACCGTTGTGGAGGTCGGCCCCGGGCTGGGATCGCTCACCTTGGGGTTGCTTGAGGCCGGGGCATCCGTCGTCGCGGTAGAAATCGATAAGCGCCTTGCCGCGCAGTTGCCTCTGACGGTGGCCGAGCTCGCTCCGGGCGCCAAGCTCACGGTTCTGACCGAAGATGCGCTCAAAGTGACGTCGCTACCGGATGCCCCGACCGTGCTCGTGGCGAACCTTCCGTACAACGTGTCGGTGCCCGTGCTGCTGCACTTTCTCGAGCACTTCGCGACGATCGAACGAGGGCTCGTGATGGTGCAAGCCGAGGTCGGGGAACGCGTCGCCGCGGGACCGGGCTCGAAGGTCTACGGCTCGCCATCCGTCAAGGCAGCCTGGTATGGGGCCTTCTCGACCGCGGGCAAAGTGAGCCGCCAAGTGTTTTGGCCCGTCCCCAACGTCGACTCGATTCTCGTGCGCTTCGAGCGGCACGAGCAGCCCGGCACCGAGGCCGAGCGGCTCGCGACTTTCGCTCTAGTGGATGCCGCGTTCCAACAACGACGCAAGATGCTGCGCCAGGCGCTCGCGC
>JANNCX010000262.1:0-2415 GCA_031387145.1 Salinibacterium sp. | reverse complement strand
ATCGATCAAAGACCCGGTGGCCTTGTGCCCCGGGTCTTTGACGTTGCCCGCAGACGTAGGCTGTGAGGATGCCGTCGTCGAATCGAATAAGCCCAGCCGGCCTCGGTTTCGCGATTGCCGCCTACTTCTTGTGGGGATTCCTGCCCGTGGTCTTTATGTTGCTCGCGCCGTCGAGTGCCGTCGAGATCGTCGCGTGGCGCGTGGTGCTCTCGCTGGTGTTTTGCGTGCTACTTCTGACCGTCACGCGAGGGTGGACCAGATTCCGCGCGATCATGGCGGATCGCTCGGCGGTACTCACCCTCACACTCGCCGCCGTCTTCATTCTTGTCAATTGGTCGGTGTTCATTTATGCAACCCTCAGCGAGCACATCGTCGAGGCCGCGCTCGGATACTTCACCAACCCGATCGTGACGGTGCTATTAGGTGTGCTCATCTTGCGAGAGACGTTGCGCCCCGCGCAGTGGGCAGCGATTGGCGTGAGTACGATCGCCGTCGTCGTGCTCGCCATCGGCTATGGCAGTTTTCCGTGGATCGCGCTATCGCTTGCGTTTAGCTTCGGCCTCTACGGGCTCGTAAAGAAGCGGGTGGGCGGCCGCGTCGACTCAATCGGTGGGCTGACAATGGAAACTGCGGTTCTTGCGCCCGTCGCGGTAGTCGCCCTCGTCATTGTCGGAATGACCACGGGAATCACGCTCGGCACACTTGGTCCCCTGCACACGAGCATCATGCTGAGCGTCGGAGTAGTTACAGCCGTGCCCCTCTTGCTCTTCGCGGCCGCCGCGCGTCGCATCCCGCTCGTCTATTTGGGGTTAGTGCAGTTTCTCGCACCCATAATGCAACTCATCACGGGTGCTGTGATCTTGCGCGAGCCCATGCCGCCCGAGCGGTGGATTGGGTTCGGAGTCGTGTGGTTCGCGCTCGCGATTCTCATGGCGGATGCAATCGTGCACGCGAGGCGCAACCGTGGCGAGGTGGCTCCAGATAGCGAGAATTTGCCCGAAGACTCATTAGGTAACGAAAGGTAACGATCTGCGCGTGTTACAGGGCTGTAACCTGCTCGGCTTGTGAAACGCGCGTAAGCCGAATACCGTGACAGGGCGGCATGGCATCGCTGTGCTGCGTCCCAACACATTTCAATTGCAAGGAGCAACATGAGCGTATTCGTGAAGGCAACTGCCTCGCGCTCGCGGTCCCTCAAGTCGATCCTCGGCGGCATTGCCGTCGTGGGCGCCAGTGCACTCATCCTCACCGGATGCGTGCCGACGGCTGACAGCGGCGACACCACTGGCCCCCGCGAGCCATTGACCCTGAAGATCGGAACCATCCTTCCGCAGAGTGGCACGCTCGCGTTCCTCGGCCCGCCCGAAGAGGCTGGCGTTGCTCTCGCTGTCAAGGAGATCAACGAAGCCGACCTCGGCATCACCGTTGAGGTTGAGTACCGTGACTCGGGCGACACCACGACTGACACGGCCACGGTTTCCGTGACCGACTTGCTGTCACTTGACGTGTCGGCAATCGTTGGTGCGGCATCCTCGGGTGTTTCCAAGACGGTTATCGACCAGATCGTTGCAGCAGGCGTTGTGCAGTTCTCGCCGGCCAACACGTCGATCGACTTCACCGACTACGCCGATGACGGCCTCTACTGGCGCACCGCTCCCTCGGATGTTCTCCAGGGTGAAGTACTCGGTAACCTCGTCGCCGAAGACGGTATCGCCAACCTCGGCATCATGCAGCTCAACGACTCGTACGGAACTGGCCTCACGGCTAAGCTCACCGAGACGTTCGAAGCAGCTGGTGGAACCGTAACGGCAGCACCTCTCTTCAACACCGGTGAGACCGTGTTCACGACCCAGATCTCTGAGATCTTGGCCACGAACCCGGACGCCATTGCTCTCGTCACGTTCGACGAAGCGAAGGTCATCGTTCCTGCTCTCCGTGGCGCTGGCTACGCGGGCCCGCTGTACTTCGTCGACGGAAACCTCGCCGACTACAGCGAGGTATTCGCAGCCGACACCCTCACGGGAGCAAAGGGCACCTTGCCCGGTCTTGACACGGCTAGCCTCGGTGACTTCACCGACCGCCTGCTGGAGATCAACCCGGACCTCACCGAGTACGCCTACGCTGCAGAGTCCTACGACGCTGTAGTCCTGCTCGCGCTTGCAGCTCTCGCTGCAAACTCGACGGTTGGCGTTGACATCGCTTCGAAGCTGCAGGAAGTTTCCGGCGGTTCTGGCGATGGCACGAAGGCGACCGACTTCGCGTCGGCCGCTCAGATCATCCTCGATGGTGGAGTCGTCGACTACGACGGCAACTCCGGACCGATCACGTTCGATGACAACGGTGACCCCACCGAAGCCACGATCGGTATCTTCCAGTACGACGCAACAAACAAGTTCAGCCGCATCAACTAGTTTC
>JANNCX010000229.1:0-1586 GCA_031387145.1 Salinibacterium sp. | reverse complement strand
TGAGGGAGTACCCGGCGGTCGTGGACTCGCGCTCTTCATCAGCAACGACAACTTGCGCAAGGGTGCGGCCCTCAACGCCGTGCAGATCGCGGAGCTCGTTGCGGCGGACGTGCTCGCTTCGGTGACGACCTAGGTCGCATGAGACTCGTCGCAATCGTCGCGGTCGCGCTCTGCTTGGCCGGATGCTCGTCGCCCGCTCCAGGAACGGTCGATGCTGTGCCACGCGATGACGCTCCCGTTGTCGCATTTTACGGAGATTCGTACACTCGAGGCACCGGCGCGTCGGTCCCAGTCGCGCGCTGGTCGACAATTGTGTGCGAACAGCGCGGCTGGACCGAATTCAATCCGAGTGCGAACGGCTTGGGTTTCATCAACAATCGTCACACGATCGGCGATGGCGACCTGCCGAGCCTCATCATCGCGCAAGAACCCGACATCGTCATCGTCACGATGGGCCTCAACGACAACTTTGCGTACTCCTACGCGGGCGACAAGATTCAGCAGCAAATCGGAGACGATCTCCGGCGACTGAAAGAAGCCCTGCCGAACGCGCGCATCGTCGTTGTTGAGCCCTTTTGGTATACAGACGAGCGACCGGACTCCGTCGAGATCATCAATGGTTGGGTGCGGGATGCAGCCGCGAATCTTCCCGCCGACTACATTTCCGGTGCGTCCCGTTGGATCGAGGGCCACCCCGAATGGATGGCAGTGGATCGACTCCACCCCAACGACAAGGGATACGCCGAGCTCGCCAAGCGCATGGATGCCGAACTCACCAAGCTAGGCCTCTCGCCGCTACTAAACTGAACTAGTGAGCAAACCCGTCGACGTGGCCCTAATTGGCGGTGGCGTCATGAGCGCGACGCTCGGAGCGCTACTTGCACAACTTCAGCCGGACTGGCACATCGAGATCTTCGAGCGCTTGCCCGCGGCCGCCCTAGAGAGCTCGAACCCGTGGAATAACGCTGGCACGGGCCATGCGGCCCTGTGCGAGCTCAATTACACTCCGATGCGCCAAGATGGCACGATCGACATTTCGGGGGCTGTCAAGGTCAACGAGCAGTTCCAAGTGTCCCGCCAGTTTTGGGCATATCTTGTCGGAACTGGCGCCTTGCCCGATCCCAGCTCGTTCATTACGGCGACGCCGCACATGAGCTTCGTCTGGGGCGAAGACAACGTCGCGTACTTGCGCAAGCGGTTTGACGCGTTGAAGGGTCATCCGCTCTTTGCAGGCATGGAATATAGCGAGGATGCCCGCGTCATCCGATCATGGGCGCCACTCCTGATTCCCGGCCGGAGCAAGTCGCAGCCGATCGCCGCGACCCGGATTGCTTCTGGCACCGATGTGGATTTTGGCGCACTCACGAACTACTTGATGTCGAATCTCGTTGCGGGTGGAGCCGCACTCAAAACTGAGGTTGTCGTGACGAACCTCACGAAGCAACGTGACGGGCTGTGGCGCATTTCGTTGCGCAACGACCTCGGTGGTACCCCACTGGCTCCCGTCACTGCTCGCTTCGTGTTCGTGGGCGCGGGAGGCTATGCGCTCGGGCTCTTGCAGAAGTCCGGGATCAAGGAGATCCGCG
>JANNCX010000296.1:0-22679 GCA_031387145.1 Salinibacterium sp. | reverse complement strand
CGCCTAGAAGTACTAGGCCGTATGACAAGAAAACGCAGAACCCGAGCAGAAGCCCAGCGGTTACTCCCCACGCGGCCGTGGCCCACCGACCACGGGACGTCGCGGCGAAGGCAAGGCAGCACAAACCCCAGGCGGCGAATGCCGAGAACATTCCGTCGGCCGAGACGGCCATCCAGATTGCCGCGGGCCCAAGCACCAGAAACGGGAGGGCTTGTCGCGCGGCCGATTCGGCATTGAGGCGCCGCAGGGTGATCGCGACGGCAACGGGCACGGTTGCGCCAACGACGATGACCGCGAGTCCAGCGCCGAGCCAGCTGCCGAGACCCACCTGCGCCAGAACCCAGAAGAAGAGAACTGCCCCGGGTGGATGCCCGGCGATGTGTGTTGGCCAGTGATCAGGTGAGTCCATGGGAATCCGCGAGATGTATTCGCGAAGCGTTTCTCCCAGGTTGGTGATGGAGTTCGCCGTCGAAAGATATTCGTGGCCGCTGGCAAGGATCGCACCCAACCCCGACGGGCCATCGACAAGGGCGAGGCTGACCATCCACGCGAGAGCGATGGCGAAGGCGGTGGCCATCAGCACGGGCCATCGGAGGCGGGCCGAGACATCCGCTGCAAATCGAATCGCGACAATTGCCAGCGCTACGGCAGGAATCGTGCCCCAGCCAACATGGGGGGACCACTCGGCGTGGAGGGGCGCTAGCGAATTTGCGAAAACTTCCCACCCTGTGAGTGCCGGAATCACGATGGCCGCGACGATAAGCGCCACCGCAACGCAGAGACCCACCGCGGCAGGGTTGCCGGATTTAGGCACGCGAGTTGTCACGGAACTAGTTCAGGCGCAGGGAAACCATGCGGCGGCCGCATTCGCCCGTTGGCGGTGTTCCACGAATCGCGCGCGCACCGTGTCGATCGCATCCTTGAGCGGAAACAGCTCACGAGACACCAATTGGTCTTCATGGTCCGCAGCGATGGGGTGCCAATATACTCCGTCGGCGGTGATCGTTACCTCTGGAATCAGAGTCTCGACCGTGAGCTCGATGCCCGTTTCCGACACGCCGCGATGCGCCAACGCCCGGATTACTTGATCCTCGCGCGCAATCGAAATCGAGTCGAGGAAACTGTGGAAGGGCTCGAGTTCGTGAAGTTGCTCTGCGGGTAGCGTCGCCGCCACTTTCACTCGGAACCCCTCTTCGTGCGCGATTCGAATACCGTCCACGGCGCGCTCCCACGATCGCTTGCCCCGGTGACCGTCATGAATCTCGGGGGTCGCTGAATCTAGACTGATCTGAAGGGTGAGTCGCTCCCGATCCATTCGCCGGAGGCGCTCGAGTCGATTGCCCTTGAACAGCATTCCGTTGGTGAGGAGAGTCGTCGGAAGCTGTGTCGTGCACACTTTCACCACTTCGTCGAGGTCGGGGAGCAAGAACGGCTCGCCCCCCGTGAGGATGAGCTCGGAAACACCGGCGGCAACCGCCTCGACAGCGAGTTGTCGCACCACATCCACGCCCAACGCACGACGCGCGGTCTGTGGTGATGACCGCACGCAGCAGTAATCGCACGCGAGGTTGCAGTCGAAATTCGTGTACATCCATAGGCGGGTTCCGGGCAGTTGGTCCGGGTCGAGGTCGGCCAGCGGGTCGGATGCCCGGCCGCGCCTCACTATGGCGAAGGAGTCACCGATCTCGACGAGTTGGTTGCCTGATTGCCGGCACCACTCCGAGACTGTCTCTGAAGCAACTTCAAAGTCGGCGGTTGCCCAGTCGACCGTGAAGGTTGCGCCCGTCGGAATGGCGCCAACCGACTCGACGAGGTCGAGAACGAGTGCGTGATTCACCATCGGGGGGTGATCCCCTGGGCCTTGACCGCCTCGAAGAGCGACGTGTAGCCCTCGAGTTGTGGAAGTACCCACTTGCGCAAGCCTTCCATTTCGAGAATCGGGCGATGTGCCGGATTGTCCCAGTCCATGGCGAGCAAGTGGTCGACCCAGGGTTGAACTCGCTCGTCGGGAAGGCTCTCCAACGCAGTGAAGTTGCAGTGGCTGTAGATCGGAGATTCCCAGAACACCTCGAAAGCACCCGGCATGAGCTCGTCGCGCCCGATGGCCTCCCACGTGTTGATACCGATTGCCGCGGCATCCGCTCGCTCATCGAGAATTGCGCGCAGCGCGTCGAGTTCGCTGCGGCCGGTGTCGCCGTGCTTGCCCACATCACTATTAATACGCAGCAACTTCAGGTCGTCGCCACCAATTCCCGCGTCGGCCAAGAACTGCACGGGAAGAATCGCGGCTTGCGCTGAGTCCTTTGAGCCGAGTGCGAGACGACGACCGCGCAGACTATCGAGGTCGGTCATGCCGGCACCGGTGCGCGAGACGAATAGTGTCTGGAAGACCGTGTCGGTGTCGCGAGTTGCGAGTGCCTTGCAGGCGCCGTTCGTTTGAGCGACAGTACGCACCCACGCGAGGTTGGTATTCCAGGCGAGGTCGATGGTCCCAGCAATGAGTGCATCAACTTGGCGCCCATAGTTCGAGAAGAGAACAAAGTCCATCTCAGAGTCGGTGCCTGCGAAATAGTCCCGGATACCCTCCCAAATCGTGACGACATTAGGTGAATACGCGACGGCTCCGACCAGAATTGGTTGCATGTTATGCGGTTCCCTTCGAGGAAGTGATGGATGCTCGGCCGACGAGCCATACGCTGACCATCCCGATGCCGAGCCCACCGAACAGCGACATTGTTGATCCGTCACCGCCGAGCAAGTTGATCGGTTGGGCGAGCTGGACGAGTTGAAGCACTGCGCAGC
This sequence comes from Salinibacterium sp., assembly GCA_031387145.1. Classification (GTDB taxonomy): domain Bacteria; phylum Actinomycetota; class Actinomycetes; order Actinomycetales; family Microbacteriaceae; genus Rhodoglobus. The sequence goes on along the minus strand of JANNCX010000296.1, from coordinate 19,877 downwards.
CGAGCAAACCCACACCAGCGGCGAGTCCAAGCACGGGAATCCTGCGTGCACCGGCAATCGTCGCGAGTATCCCGAAAACGGCGAGCACCGCAAGGCTCGCCCCGCTCACATGAATCAGGTTGAATGTTTCCTCCAGTCCGGCCGTGAGTGCGAAGACGCCGCTCGCTAGGGAAGTTAGCCCGAGCACCATGGTTGCTCGATGCATCGATGACGCGATCATGATGCCCTCACAAGGATTGCGGAAACTCGGCCGGATGATTGCTTCCACACCGGTCTGAATACTCCGTCGAGCCCGAAGTGTCTGCCGGCTGCCGTGCCCACGAGCACGAGGTGAGCGAGCAGCATCAGCGCATAGGACCAGTGCCACTCGTGGGGGGCATTGAGAACCGAGAGCGTTATCGCGATCGTCTGCGCGATCCCTACGAGTGCCCAAAAACGAGTGGCGAGTCCGATCAGCAGGAAGGCCCCGAGAGCCGCCTCCGTCAGGAGCGTCACCCAACCAAAAACTGCGATATTCGGCAGCACAATCGTTTCAACAAATGTTGAGTACGGTGCGAGCACGGGGTACTCCACGGCTTGACTCGCCCAGAAATAGAGGCCTTTGTCAGCCGCTTGCCCAAAGTCGGGTGGCACCTTCCAGCTCGCATTCTGAATCCACAACACTGCGATGCCGACGCGAAGCACAGCTAACGAAATCCCGCTAAGTCGGGGCGCGCGCATCTCTCCGCCCATTACGGGTGCTGACATTTCCATGGTGGTCCTTTCCACTCCCGCCATTCAATCCCGGTTCAACCCCAGAGCCACGTGAAAAGTCCTTACGGAACGATTACGGCTGCCCGAATGCAGTGCGTTCGCGCCCCCTTCGCTGCGTAGCATCAGGCAGCGCCAACATTCAGTGCGCCCGAATCAGGAGGAGACTATTTTGGCGACTCGACTGGATGCATCGGCCTGGCGGCCCATTCATACGCGCATCGCGATGGCCCTAGGAATCGGGTGGATGCTCGATGCTTTTGAAGTCCAAATCATCGGTTCAGTAATCCCCGGAATCCAGCAGGAGTTCGGGCTCAACAGCACGCAGTCGGTGTGGATCAACATTGTGTGGTTCGGCGGAATAGCCATCGGAGCCCTTGGGTTCGGGTATCTAGCGGACCGGATCGGCCGGAAACGACTCTTCGTCGCGACGCTGATTCTCTACTCGATTGCGGCGGTTGCAACGGCCGCTGCGCCGGACTTCACGTGGTTCATCATCTTCCGATTCATCACGGCTCTCGGAGTCGGTGGTGAGTACTCGGCGGTGACATCGGCCATCTCGGAGTTCACTCCCGCGCGCAACCGAGGTCGAAGCAATGGACTCGTCATGAGTTTCTGGGCCGTTGGTGGAATCCTCGCAAGCGTGGTGTCGATCGTAATAATCTCGACGCTTGGGCTCACGTGGCGCTACACGCTTCTCTTCGGCGTCATTAGTGCCGCCTATGGGCTAGCGGCTCGGCGACTCATTCCGGAATCCCCGAGATGGCTGGCTTCGAAGGGGCGCCTCGCGGAGGCCGATGCTGTCGTCGTGAGCATCACGGGCGAGTCAAGTGCGACCGGGTACAACGACATCACCGGTACGAGTACAGGGCGCTCTCGTCTTCACGAGTTGTGGACCAATTATCGAGGCAGGCTGTTCTTCGGCATGGCTCTCGACTTCTCTGAAGCCGCAGGTTATTACGGCCTATTCACGGCAATGAGCATTCTCGTCTTCTCGGCGACAACCGGTGCCGTTCCCGTCGATGATGCCGTACTTCCTTACTACTTCCTGATTGCGAATGTCGGCGCACTTGCAGGAGGCATTCTCGTTTCGTTCGCGCTCGATCGAATAGGGCGAAAGCCAACGGTGACCTTCTCTTACACCGCGGCTGCGCTGAGCATGATCGGGTGCGCTCTCGCCGCAGGCACTGGTTCGTCTTCGATCGTGCTCGTCGCGTTCACAGTCGCCGCATTCTTCGCGACGTGTGCGTGGGTATCGGCGTATCCAACATTCTCAGAGATCTTTCCCACGAGGCTTCGCGCGACCGGAATTGGTGCGAGTGTTGCGGTCGGGCGCATTGGGGCGATTATCGGACAAGTCGTACTCGCGGTCACAGCGACTGCGTGGGGTGTCGGCGTCATGTTCGGCATCCTCGGGTTGTTCTGGCTTATTGGAGCCATCGCAGGGGTGATCTGGTGGAAGTTCGGCACGGAAGCCCGAGGCGTCCCGCTCGAGCAGCTAGCCCCGTTGCGCGGCACCAGCGCAGAGGTATTGCGCTCGAGCTGAGCGAACCTATCCTGAAGTGTGAGTATCCCCATGTCGATCAGCCAGCTCAACACCGAGCGGGCTGATCGACGTGTGCTCGTGGTCGAGGACGACGCGACCGTACTAGAAGTTGCGGCGACTTATCTTCGAGCCGCCGGGTACATCGTGAGTACCGCGGTAGACGGATTTGGGGCTCTCGAAAGCGTAGAGCGATTCAACCCTGACCTGATCGTTCTTGATCGGATGCTCCCTGGATTAGACGGAGCGGAAGTGTGCCGTCGCATTCGTGAGAAAGCTAGCGTGCCCATAATTCTGCTTACGGCGATGGGTGCTCCCGAAGACAGAATCGGTGGGTTGGAGGCGGGTGCCGATGACTACCTCACAAAGCCATTCTCGCCTCGAGAACTTGTTTTAAGGGTGCAATCCATCTTGCGCCGAAGCGTCGGCGAGTTCACTCCTGAAGCGCCATTCACACTCGGGGAGTTCCGGCTCGACCCGTCAGCCCGCCTCATCTCGAAGAGTTCGGTGGAACTGTTGCTTACGGCCCGTGAGTTCGACCTCTTTGCGTTTTTGCTCAAGCACCCAGGACAAGCGTTCAGCAGGGAGCAACTTCTCCGGTCGGTATGGCATTGGGACTTCGGAGACCTGTCCACCGTAACCGTCACCGTGCGTAGGGTTCGAGAGAAGATCGAGCAAGATCCCACAAACCCGACGATTCTGGCGACGGTGTGGGGCATCGGATATCGCCTCGACATAGGGACTGTCAGTGATACCGCTCCCTGACCTGATGAGCATCGTGCTGATTTCGCTCGCTTGCGCTTTGGGCGTCGGTGTAGTCGGGCTTATCGCTCTTCGTGGCGCCCGACGCTCCCCGATGTTTGTTCAACTGTGTGTGATTGTCGTCACGACGGTGTGCTCGGTAATTGTCGGAATGATTGTGGCCGCGCAGGCAATGTACGTCTCCCAACATGATCTCCTCGTTTTGTTCTATATAGCGGGTTCGTCGGCCCTCGTGTCTCTGGGAATTGCACTCATCCTCGGGCGCTCATTCACCCGCAACAGCACACGGTTGCTGCTCGCGGCACGAGCCATCGGCGACGGAGTAGCGGTCGATGCGGATCACCACCGCAATGACAGCACAGAGTTTGCAGCGCTCGCCTCCGAGCTTGCTCTGACAAGCGCGCGACTTACGGAGTCTCGCGTGAAGATAGAGCAGCTCGACGCATCGCGTCGCGAATTCTTCGCTTGGATTTCGCACGATCTGCGCACTCCGCTGGCTGGGCTGCGGGCGATGACGGAGGCTCTGGAAGATCAGCTAGCTGCCGACCCCCAACGGTTTCATCGACAGATGTTGTCCCAAGTGGATCAACTTTCCTCGATGGTTGATGATCTCTTTGAACTGTCAAAAATTCACTCGGGGACCTTGACGCTCCACCTCGAGCCGGTCGCCTTGTACGACTTGGTGAGTGATGCGGTTGCCGAACTCGGAGCGTTGGCGGGTGCGCGTTCCGTCACTTTGCGCGAAGTCAGTAACGATGAATATTCCGTTGTTGGCGACCCGAGAGAGCTGTCTCGAGTGATCGGTAACCTCCTTATCAATGCGATCCAGCACTCCCCCCCGGGAGGCGAGATTGTCGTAGCAACGCGTCGGGGCAGGGAAGGTCATGTTGTCATTTCAGTCGAGGATGCTGGCGGTGGCATTCCTGAGACGGACCTGCCAAAAGTCTTCGAGCCCGGTTGGCGAGCGACCTCGGCGCGCACTCCCGCGCCAGCGTGGTCGCATTCGTCCGGCGCGGGCCTCGGGCTCGCAATCGTGCAGGGGATTGTCGAGGCTCACTCCGGCGAGGTGTCAGTTCGAAACATTCCCGGTGGATGCCGCTTCGACGTCAGCCTTCCAGCGCACGAGCCGGCGGCGGCGTAGTAGACATTGCGCTTCGAAGCTCTCGGGCGAAGCGGGTGTTGGGGGCGCCGGCGGCCACCGTGATGGCGTCGGCGATTACGTCAACATCCATGAGTTGGTCGAGCAGCCCGACGCGCATACCGGCCGATTCGAGGCGGGCCAGCTGAGAGTCCCCGGTGTCATCGCGCGACATCGCGATCCCGCGCACGAGATCACCCCTCGGGTCGCGCATGCCCAGGCACCAGAATCCACCGTCAGAGGCCGGACCGATCCATGCATCGACATCGTTCGTCCACCTGGTGAAAACGGGTGCCAGGTGAGCTGCGGTGAGCTGCGGGGTATCCATCCCGACAAGCACGGTGGGCTCGGTGCAGTAGTCAAATAGCCAGCCGAGACGTTCGTCGAGCGAACCGGGGGGCTGGGCGAGTACCTCGAAACCGGCGGCAGACACGGGCACATCTTGGCCCTCGAAAAACAATATGCGTCTGGTTGCGGCCACCGACTCGATCGCAGCGATTGTGTCATCGATGCAGGCGGCAGCGACGCGGGCTGCTTGCTCGAGGGTGAGAGGGGGATGCAGCCGGGTTTTTGCCCGACCGGGCAAGGGCTCCTTCGCGATGAGCACGAGCGTCGTCATCGGTCGGCGGCCGTGCGCGTCTTTTCCGCAGCGAGCAAGCGTGACATGTCGCGCACCGCGGTTATCGTTCCGCGCACAGTTCCCGTAACCTTCGACCGGCCGACTCTCGCCGAGTAGGGAACAGGTACCTCGACAATCCGCCACCCCGCGGCGTGGGCATTGAGAACGGTTTCGAGCGGATACCCGCTGCGCCGATCTCGCAAGTCGAGGTCGATCATCGGCTGGCGGCGGGCAGCTCGCATCGGTCCGAGATCATGTAGGTCAATTCCCGTGGCTCTGCGCATCAGATGGGCGAGCGCGCGGTTTGCCACGCGAGCGTGGAGTGGCCAGGCGTTGGCGCGGGTTGGCAGGCGCCGCCCAAGTACGAGGTCGCTTGTGCCATCCGTTATCGGCGATGTGACTAGCGGAAGGTCGGCCGGGTCCATTGAGGCGTCAGCATCACAAAACGCGACGATGGGTGCCGATGCTTCGAGGAGGCCAGCATGGGCGGCCGATCCGAAACCACGGAGGGACTCCGATATGACCACGGCGCCGAGCTCGCGCGCAATTACTACGGAGTGGTCGGTCGAGCCGTTGTCTACCACGATTGCCCTGTACCCGGCAGGAAGGCGCGACAGCACCCACGGAAGCGCAGCCTCCTCGTTAAGACAAGGAAATATCACGTCGACGTCGATAAGTGCACCGCCGCCCGGAGCGGAGCGGTCGCGAACTCGCGCATCCCCTCATCAAATGTCATTGCGGGGGTCCACCCGAGTTCGTCGCGCAGACGTGCGGACGAGGCCGTGATGTGGCGCACATCCCCCAGCCGGTAATTCCCGGTGACTACCGCGGCGGGTGCGTCGCCATGCCGAGCAAGCTGCGCGGCAACCTCACCAATCGTGTGGACCTCGCCGCTGCCGACATTGAATGCCCGGAATGTTGCTGTCGCTGCCTGGGCGCTCCAGTCAAGCGCGAGCAGGTTAGCGGATGCCACGTCCCGCACGTGCACGAAGTCTCGCCGCTGCAGTCCATCCTCGAAGACTTGGGGTGCCTCGCCGCGCTGGATTGAACTGCGAAACAAGGACGCCACCCCGGCGTACGGCGTGTTCTGCGGCATTCCGGGTCCATAGACATTGTGATATCGAAGTGCCACGGCAATCCCACCGGTAGATCGAGCCCACGAGCTCGCGAGGTGCTCTTGAGCCAGCTTTGATGCGGCGTAAACGTTACGTGGGTCGAGGGCAGCATCCTCGGTGATGAACTCAGGCACGAGGGCAACGCCATGCTCATCCGTCGGGTCGAATCTGCCGGCCTCTAGATCCTGAACCCGTCGCGGCGAGGGCCTGCAGGGTCCATCGACACCGCGGTATGCGCCTTCGCCGTAAACGACCATGGAGCTAGCGATAACGAGTCGCGCCACCGAAGTCTTTGCCATCACCGACAACAGAGTCGCGGTGCCGAGATCGTTGGAGCCGACATAGTCCGGTGCATCGGAGAAGTCGACGCCGAGCCCTACTTTCGCTGCTTGGTGACACACCACGTCGACGCCCTGCAGAGCGTCGGCGACGTCATGTGCATCTCGCACGTCGGCGTGCACGAATTCGACGCCTGGCGGAATGAGGGGCGAAGCGCCATGTACGTCGGGCCGGACTGAGTCAAGAACGCGTACCGCGTGCCCAGCACGCAGGGCAGCATCGACGATGGCGCTCCCAATGAAGCCAGCGCCGCCCGTGACAAGGAGTCTCACGGCACGCGCCGGTTGAGCACCTCAGCGACCGCGACGGGATCGATGAGTTGTATGGGTTCGTAGTCGGGCCGGACAGCACCGGCGATTTCGCTGATCGAATTGATGATGCTCGGTTGTGCAGCTTTGAGGCGGCGAAAAACGATGTCGGCGCTAAGCGGTTCGCCTGCCGAGGAGTCATTGTCGGTCACGTACGCCAACGCAACTGTCCCGATCCCGAGTTCGGAGGCAAGGGGTACCTCCGGATACAAGGTCATGTTCACGAGGTGTGCGCCAGAAGCCCTGAACCATTGCGATTCGGCGCGGGTCGAAAAGCGGGGTCCTTGAATTACCGCGACTGTGCCACCGTGGATCGCATCGCCGCCCAATTGTCTTGCCGCAACCTCGTGCAAGGTCGGGCAGAACGGATCTGCCGAAGCCAAGTGCTGCACGCTTCGTTGATCGTAAAAGGTGTCCGAACGACCGTGCGTTCGATCGAGGTACTGGTCGACAACGACAAGCGACCCCATCGGGTAGTCGGGATGAACGGAACCCACCGCGGCGCTTGAGATGATCGCGCGCACTCCTACCGAGGCAAGTGCCCAAATGTTGGCCCGGTAGTTGATGAGGTGGGGTGCGACGGAATGATCGCTTCCGTGTCGTGGGAGGAACGCGACCGGCGTGCCGTCGAGTTCACCGAAGGTAAGCGGGACTTGGCCATAGGGAGTTTCAACCACGGCGAGTTCAGATTGGCCCGCCTCGAAAAGTTGGTAGAGACCCGAGCCGCCGATAATGCCAATCGATACATCGACAGGGCTGCCAAGGACGCGCTTGCTCATGCGGCCACTCTTTCATGGGGCAACGGACGCGCTCCGCCAATTGTCTGTGCTGTCCCGGAATTGTAAGGTTGAACGGCACATTCTATGGGTGGCCAAGCGGCAATATGAATTCTGAGCCGAGCATCCCACCTAGCATGGGAGCATGACGAACTCTGTAGCTCTCCCCCCGAAAGACGTCGGCACGGCGTACCTGTTTTGGCTCGTGTCGTTCGTATTCGTGTGCGGACTCCAGCACTTCTACATGGGCAAGATCGCCCGCGGTGTGATCTGGATTCTCACGGTCGGCCTGCTCGGAGTCGGCACGATCATCGATCTGTTCACACTCGGCAGCCAAGTACGCGCGGTCAACGCACGGCGCGCGGCGGGCATCCAGTAGTCAGCTAGCGAGCGGCAGGTCAACGACGAGACGCGCTCCTTCGGTGTAATCGGTGTCGATCATCACGGTTCCGGCGTGGGCCACGACGATTGCGCGCGAGATCGACAGCCCCAAGCCGGCGCCAGAGCCGTTGCGAGCGCGAGCGTCGTCGAGGCGAACGAAGCGGTCGAACACGCGACTCGCGTCTCCGACCGGCACCCCTGAGCCGTGGTCGCTAATTCTTAGCACCGCGCGGCCGTCGCGTTCCGCGAGGTCGACCGTTACGGGCCCCGTGCCGTGTAGCCGCGCGTTGTCGAGAAGGTTCAACACGACTCGGCCCAGCTGCGAGCGGCTCCCTCGAGTGCGCGCTGCCGACACGTGGCTCGCGTCGATCTCGAGCGACGGATAAGCGCGTCGCATCGACTCGACGACCTCGAACACGACGTCGTCGAGGTCGACGGGCGCATCGCTTAACGCCGCCTCGTGCCGCGCCATCGCGAGCAGATCCTCGATGAGGTGCTCGAGCTCTGCTACATCCGCGAGCAGCGTCGAGCGCAAGGGGGACTCGGCGACCTCAAGTTCGGATCGAATTCGCGTGAGAGGGGTGCGCAACTCGTGTGACGCGTCGTCGACGAATTGCTGTTGCTGTATTGATGCCTTCTCGATTCGATCGAGCATCTCGTTCATGGTCTTTGCGAGCCGAGCGATTTCGTCGTGGGTCTGGGGCTCGGGCACACGGCGGTCGAGGGTCGTGGCGCGAATGTCCGACACTTGACGTCGAATCGCCTCGACAGGTCGAAGCACGCGGCCGACGAGAATCCACACGGCGAGTGCGAGCAGCGCGGTCGTGATGGGAACGAACACCCACAACCCTCTCGACAGTGCCGCGACACTGTCGTTGACGTCGTCGAGTGGCGTCGCGACGTAGACGACGAGCGAGTCGATGCTCTCGGCGCGAACGCGAAAGACCGTGCCGCTCGATGCGTCGGTCAGCGTCGTGTAGAGAACGCTGTCGTCGGGCGGCGGCGGGAGCTCGAGTGATCCCGCGGTCGTTGATGTCGCGGCGAGTACGGCCCCTGTCGCGTCGGTGAGCAGGGCGAATGCTTCGTCGTCGCCTTGACCGGGGATCGCGGCATCCGTCTGCCCATCGGCATATGACTCGAGGATTCGCATCGACTGGCGAGTGAGCACTTCGTCGACGGCGTCGGTGAGCACCGCTCGTTGGGTAGTCGCAAGCGCCACGCTCGCGACCGCGAGAACTGCGAGCACGACGATCGCCGCGATGATCGTGATTCGAGAGCGTATTCCCATGGATGCCTCACCCGCCGTCGAGGCGGTAGCCAGCACCGCGTAGCGTGGTTATCGTCGCTTGAGCGCCGTTGGCTTCGAGCTTGCGCCGCAATCGCGCGATGTACACCTCGACAATATTGGGGTCACCGTCGAAGTCGTCATTCCACACTCCGCGAATGATCTGGGGTTTCGAAAGCGATTGCCCAGCGCGGTGCGCGAGATAGTGCAATACCTCAAATTCGCGGCTCGTCACGACGACTTCGCGATCGTCTACTCGCACCTTTCGCGACCGCGGGTCGACCGTGAGGTTGGCGACAAGAATCGGGGTTGGGTCGCGCGCGCCACCCCGGCGCATGAGAGCGTGAAGCCGCGCAACGAGTACGGGAAAAGAGAAGGGTTTGACGAGGTAATCATCTGCACCTGTATCGAGTGCTTCGGCTTCGTCTAAGTCGCCGTCCTTGGCAGTGAGCATGAGGATCGGTGTCCAGTTGCCTGCCGCTCGCAGATCACGGCACACGAGGAATCCGTTGCGACCCGGAAGCATGATGTCGAGCACGATTACGTCAAATGATCCCTCGGTGGCTCGCCACAAGCCGCCGACTCCGTCGGTCTCGACCTCGACCGTGAACCCTTCCGCGACAAGCCCGCGCGTGACGCTGCCGACGATCCTCTCGTCATCATCAACGAGGAGTATCTTCATGGTCGCCTTTCAAGTCGTTTGAGTACACGATAGGCGGGTGCCGTACCCGAGCGGCACCCGCCCTTATTGACGAGACGGTTGCTATTTGCCACCCTCTGAGCCGACAACCGCGAACGATTCATCGAGCTGCACGTCGACCTCGCCACCATCGTCGAGCGTGATCTCGACCTCGTAGTAGCTCTCTTCGTCGCCCACTTCGGTGTCAGTCACCGAACCACTTCCGATGTGAGCGAGTGCCGCTTCGCTCGCTTGTGCGAGTGCGGCGCCCGTGATCGGCGTGTCGATTTCGCTCGCCTCGCCGGTTCCGGCCGCCGCGGCGCCGGAGGCGATCACCCCGGCCAAGGCAATCCCGCTTGCGATCGCTATGGCGCTCGCCGCAATCCGAGATAGTCGTGTCATGTCGTGCTCCCTTCGATAGAAGCCGCATTTGCGGCCATCCAGAAGGTATGTCGCACGACCTGACGCCAGCCTGAACGACCCCTATCGCGATTCAGTGTGCCGTCAGCGTCGACGAGCGACTCTGTCGTTGTGCCCGCTCGGGGCACCAATTGCAAAGGAGAGAACCATGACATTCACAATCGCTCGAGGCCTCGCCGTAGGAGCAGTGGTGCTTTTCGCGTTGAGCGGATGCGCGGCCTCAGGCGTTGCATCGACACCTGAACCGACAGCCGCTGACGGGGGCCTTCCTCAAGGCTCGGATCCCGTACAACTCGACCCCGCGTCATTCAGCACGACGATCGATAACCCGTATTGGCCGATGGTGCCCGGAACGCGCTGGACGTACCGCGAAACCGACGGAAACGGCGACGAACTCGTCGTCACAGTAGTTGTCACAACGGAGACGAAGCTCCTCGCGAACGGCATTACTGCTCGCGTCGTGCGGGACACGGTGACACGCAATGGCGAGATCATCGAGGACACCTTCGATTGGTACGCTCAAGATGCCGAGGGCGCAATTTGGTACCTCGGCGAAGACACTGCGGAGTTCGAAGCGGGAGTCATTGTCTCCACTCACGGATCGTTCGAGGCCGGAGTTGATGGTGCGCTTCCCGGAATCGCTGTGCCGACGGCACCTCGGGCGGGGATGGCCTATCGCCAGGAGTATTACGCGGGAGAAGCCGAAGACAACGGAGAGGTCCTGAGCACTCGGCTCATCGCGGATACCCCGTTTGGCAGTTTCACGAAGGTGTTGCTCACGCTAGACACGATCACCATCGAGCCGGGCATTGCGCAATTGAAGTTCTATGCGCCTGGCGTGGGACCCGTGCTGATTCTCGATGCCGGGGGCGGGGCGGGGCGCGAGGAACTCATCAGTGTCGATACCGTGCCAGCCGGAACGGGAACGGGCCCGCTCGGGTCGCAGGATTAGCGGTGGGCCCGTCGTGCCGCGAGTTGCGCGACGGGCATCCGCTGTCCCAACCCGTGTTCGACCGAAATTGCCGATCGTGACCCATCGTTCGGCGTAGGTTAGGGGAGTGCCCACTCCCTTCACAGTTTCAGCCGAAGTCGCGGCCGCGCTCGCGGCCCACAAGCCCGTCGTAGCTCTCGAATCGACGATCATTTCGCACGGATTGCCGCGCCCCCGCAACCACGCTGCGGCGATCGAGTTCGAGTCGATTCTGCGGGATGCCGGGGTCACGCCAGCGACGATCGCGGTGCTCGACGGGGTTGCCCAGATCGGCCTCGACTCCGAGGGGGTTCGCCGGATCGCGGAGGAGGACCTCTCGAAAGCGAGCGTGCGCGACCTCCCTATCCTGGCCGCGCGCGGCGCGAGCGGCGCGACCACGGTTGCGGCGACGGCTCACCTCGCGGCGCTCGCGGGCGTGCGGGTTTTCGCGACGGGCGGCCTCGGCGGAGTGCACCGCGGAGCGAACGAGACGTTCGACGAATCCGCCGACCTCTCGACTCTCGCAGTCACCCCCATCACGGTCGTGAGCGCTGGCGTGAAGTCGGTACTCGACATCTCGGCGACTCTTGAGCGGCTCGAGAGCTTGAGCGTGCCGGTCATCGGTTTTGGCACCACGAGGTTCCCGAGTTTCTGGCTGCGCGAGTCCGCGTTCACTCTCGATTGGGCCGTCGACACCGCCGCCGAGATCGCGGCGATCATGCGCTCGCAAGACGAACTTGGGCACGGCCAGGGCATCGTCGTGGCCAACCCCATCCCGTTCGATCAGCAGTGGGACCCGGCGGAGCACGACCGCGTACTTGCGGAAGCGTTCACGGCGGCCGAGGCGGCAGGCGTGCGGGGCAAAGCCGTGACTCCGTTCTTGCTGGGCTTCATCGTCGAGGCATCCGCTGGCCGAAGCCTCGAAGTGAACCTCGACCTCGCGCGAAACAACGTGCGAGTCGCGGCCGAGATCGCGACGGCCTGGAGCGCGCTTGCGTGATCGAATCGTGTGCTTCGGCGACGTTATCGACGACGTCGTTGTCGTGCCAGGCGGACCGATTCGCGAGGACACCGATACGCCTTCGGAGATCGTTCTGCGCCCAGGCGGCTCGCCAGCGAACACCGCGGCGTGGCTCGGTTCACTGGGCGCGGCCGTCGATTTCGTCGGCACCGTCGGACTGGGCGATGCCGCGCGCCACCGCGCTCTTATGCCGGGAGTGACGGCTCACTTGCGCGAACACGAGAGCCTGCCGACGGGCACAATCGTTGTCATCGTCGAGGGTGAGAGCCGGTCGATGCTCACCTCGCGCGGCGCAAATGTTGCCCTAGACCCAGCGGATGCCACGCGAGAACTTCTATCCAACGCCGCCGTTGTGCACCTGACGGGCCACTCGCTCCTGAACGACGCGGGCGCGGAGGGTTTCGCAGCGCTCATCGCTCGCGCGCGAGAGGCAGGTGCAGACGTCTCGGTGTCACCCGGATCGGTCGGATTCATCGCCGATTATGGAGTCACCGCGTTTTGCGAAGCGATCGCGGGCGCGACGATCCTCTTTCCGAGCCTCGAGGAGGGTCGACTGCTCACGGGCCTCGACGACCCGCTCGAGGTCGCCGCGGACCTCGCGAAACACTTCGAGACCGTCGTGCTCACGCTCGGCGCTGAGGGCGTCATTGTGGACGGCGAACACATTCCGGCCGCGACCGCAACGATCCTCGACCCCACGGGAGCCGGCGACGCTTTGTGTGCGGGGTTTCTCGATGAGTGGGTGCGCTCGCGGGATGCCTCGGCCGCCGCCCGAGCAGGAGTGGCCCTCGCGGCGCGCGCCGTCGAGGTCAGGGGCGGTCGCCCGCCCGCTTGAACGCCGCATACGCCTCAAGGGCGTCGCGTCGGGATTGCGCGAGATCGACGATCGGGTCGGGGTAGGCGGGGGTGCCGTACTCCTTCACCCAGCGTGTGATGTAGCGCGATTCGGGGTCGAACTTCTCGGCCTGCAGAAGCGGATTGAAGACGCGAAAGTACGGCGCGGCATCCGCTCCAGAACCCGCCACCCATTGCCAACCCGCGGGATTGTTCGCGTCGTCGGCGTCGACGAGGGTGTCCCAAAACCACTTCTCCCCCACACGCCAGTCGACGAGCAGATTCTTCACGAGAAAGCTCGCGGCGACCATGCGCACGCGATTGTGCATGTAGCCCGTCGCCCAGAGTTCGCGCATTCCCGCATCGACCAACGGGATGCCCGTGCATCCGCTTTGCCAAGCCGCAAGTTCGGCGGGCTCGGGTTGTCCCCACGAAAAACTGTCGAAGGCCGGGCGAAAGTTCGACTCCGCGAGGCCCGGCGAGTGGTAGAGGATATTCCAGCTGAACTCCCTCCACCCCAGTTGCCGCTGGAACCCCGCATGCCCGCGCGCGCGGTCCCACACCTCGAACGGGCTCACTTCGCCGAACCGCAGATGCGGGCTCAAGTGACTCGTCGCGTCGGCCGCAGGTTCGTCTCGGCGGGCGTAGTTATCGATGCCGTTCTCGGCGAACGCGTCGAGCCGAGCGCGTGCGCCGGCTTCGCCGGGAGTCCAGCGTGACCGCAAGCCCGCGGCCCAGTCGGGCGACGTCGGCAGTAGCCCCCACGAATCGAGTGAGTCAGAATCCGCTTGCGCGAAGGCAACGTCGGCCGGCCTCAGGGGTACCCGCACGGGCAGCTCGAGGCACGCGCGCCAGAAGGGCGTGAACACCTTGTAGGGGTTGCCTTCTGCAGTCGGTACCGTCCACGGCTCGAATAACAGGTTTGCGTGAAAGCTTTGGGCGTCGATTCCGGAGTCGCGCAGCCGAGACTTGAGCCGCGCGTCGATGTCGCGGGCTGCGCCGTAGCGACGATTCCAGTAGACGGCCCCGGCATCCGTCTCGGCGACGATCGCGGGGATCACCTCTTCGGCGGCCCCGCGCCGCAGAACGAGCGCGCCACCGACCGAGTCGGCGAGCGCCGTGAGCGAATGATGCAGCCACCACCGGCTTGCCGCGCCGAGCGGCCGGATGCCCGCGCTCACGTCATCGAGCACATACACAAGAACCACGGGCTCGCCGCGCTCCGCCGCCGCCGTCAAGGCGGGATTGTCGGCCAGCCGCAGGTCGTCTCGCAGCCACACGACCGTGGCACGCGTCACTCGGACGACTCCACCCCGCGGCGCAACTTGTCGCTGAGCAACGCGAGCGTCTCGAGTTCGCTCTCGTCGAGCACCCCCAACTGGCGGTGGATCGATTCGACGTGGTGAACGGCGACTCGCCTAAAGAGTGCGTAGCCCTCGGGAGTGAGGCACACGAGAGTTCCGCGCCCGTCGTCGGGGTCCGGATCCTTGCGCACGAGGCTGCGAGAGACGAGTCGGTCAACGAGCCGACTGATGCTCGGCTGGGTGAGGAGGAGGTGGCGATTGAGGTCGCGCAAGCGCGTCGTGTGGTCGGGCTGCAGTGAGAGGTTGAAGAGCACGTCGTACTCGTTGAGTGACAACTCTCCCGTCGGAAACTCCACGTGGAGTTGGCGGAGCACCGCGACTTGAGCGCGAAACAGGGCTTCCCACGCGGTGACGGAAACGGACCTATTTCTCACGTTGCAACTCTAAGCACCCCTTAACAGGATTGAGGGTCGGTTCCAGAGGCTTGGAACCGACCCTCTCCCTTGCACCAAGAGTGTCCTGCAATCACATTCCGCATCGGCTGCCACAGCAAACAACTTCTGCGCTATGAACCTATAACGGAATGGTAACGGTGTCTAGTTATCAATCCGTTATTTTTTTGTGAGTTTGGATTCGAGGCTAAAACCGCGAATGAGCGCGCAACAATTCGGGTGCCCACTCACGCTCGGGCGGTTTCGATACGCCCACGATGCGGGCTTCTCAACCCGCCTGAATTAGAAGAAGTCGGGGCTTGGAGTCGATGCCTGACGGATCGAGACATCCGCGTGGCGATCGAAACGGTAACCGACGCCGCGCACTGTGCGCACGATGTCTTCGTAGTCACCGAGCTTCGCGCGCAAACGGCGAATGTGCACGTCGATCGTGCGCTCATTAGGAATCTCGTCGTCTGCGGCAGTCCACAGCGACGAGATGATCTCGGAGCGATCGATCGTGCGGCCCTCGCGCAAGACGAGGTACTGCAGCAATTCGAACTCCTTGTACGTGAGGGGAGCGGAGTCTCCGTCGAGCACGACGCGCTTGCGCGAAATGTCGACGATGACGCCGCTGCGGCGCTTGGGTGCTGGCTCTTCTTCGACTTGGCGGTGGCGCGCGAGAGCCGATGGGTCTTGCAACGCGAGGCGTACGACATCGACGTCACGCCCTCCAGCGCCGACGGGAGCGAGCGCGACGGCCGCATAGGTTTCGGATGCGGGCGCGAGTTGTGCCACGAGAGCCTTGAGTTGCTCGACGAGTGCTCCGAGATCGGTGCCGGCCTCGGCGGCTTTGGACTCGTCGACGCCGACGTACAACACGAACCCACGCGCCTCCGCGCCCGTGGGCACTGCGCGCAAGCGGCGGTTATCGGTCGAAGCGTCTGTGGTGGGCGGTTCGGTGAGCGGTGCAACAGGCGTAAGGGGTGCGCGATCAACAATTGCGATAGACATTGGTCTGATAATCCTTGGGTGTGGGGTGAAGGGCCTCTGATGATGAGGGTGTGATCCTTCTGGGTACTACTGGTGGTGCGATACAGGTCACGCCGTTATGAGGGCAATGACCCGGGAGCGTGGATTCGAACCACACTCAGCCGATGGAGCCGATTAGGCACACATTCGACAACACATGACAGCGCTGAACCCGGATGCCCCAAGGGAGGTCACGGTGAACGAGTGTGCAGTCATGCGGTTAACTATCGGGCAACGGGAGCGAAAGTGCAACCTAGACGGTTCCGTAGAGACGGTCGCCCGCGTCACCGAGTCCAGGCACGATGTATCCGACCTCGTTGAGGTGCGAATCGAGCGCGCCGAGCACGATCGTGACGTCGCGACCCTCGGTAGCCTTTTCGACGGCGGCGATGCCCTCGGGCGCTCCGATGAGGCAAATGGCCGTGACATCCATTGCTCCACGGTCGAAGAGGTAGTTGATGCCGGCGATGAGCGAGCCACCCGTCGCGAGCATGGGATCGAGAATGAAGCACTGCCGGTTCGTGAGGTCGTCGGGAAGTCGCTCGGCGTAGATGTCGGGCTGCAGGGTCTCTTCGTTGCGCACCATGCCGAGAAAGCCGACTTCGGCCGTCGGCACGAGCTTGACCATTCCCTCGAGCATGCCGAGCCCCGCACGCAGAATCGGCACGACGAGAGGCTTGGGTTCGCTAATCGCGAGCCCTTGCGTCTCGGCGACGGGAGTCAGGATCGTAACGGCGTGAGTGCGCACGTGTCGCGTCGCCTCGTATGCGAGCAGCGTCACGAGCTCTTCCGCGAGAGCGCGGAACGTCGGCGACGGCGTGGTCTTATCGCGCAGCACCGTCAGTTTGTGCGTGATGAGCGGGTGGTCGGCAACGTGTACTCGCATAGGCTCAATCTACTGTGGAGTCCCTATCGATGAGCACGGCCGTTGAGTGGATGTCCCACGCCATCGCCGAGGCAAAGCTCGCGCTACCCGCGGGCGATGTGCCTGTCGGGGCCATCGTGTTCGATGCAATGGGCATCCCGATCGGCGCTGGACACAACGAGCGCGAGCTCACGGGCGACCCAACGGCCCACGCGGAGGTCGTGGCGATACGAGCGGCCGCGAAAGCGCTCGGTACGTGGCGGCTCGATGACGTCACTCTCGTCGTGACCCTCGAGCCGTGCACGATGTGTGCGGGCGCCATTTTTCAAGCCAGAATCGGGCGCGTCGTGTTCGGTGCGTGGGATGAGAAGGCGGGCGCCGCGGGAAGCGTGCACGACGTCTTGCGGGATCGGCGGTTGCCGCACCGGGTCGAAGTCATAGCGGGAGTGCGCGAAGCAGAGTGCGCGGGTCTACTGACCGAGTTCTTCGGCTCAAAGCGCTGAATCCGACCTAGCTCCAGAAGACCGCGACGAGCACGTTGACGACCGTGAGACCCCCAGCGGTGTGGAACCAAGGCTGCACGCGACCGCCCTTCTTTTGCACGACGACGGCAGCGATCGCGGCCGCGAGCACGACAGCGGCGATACCCGCCTTGACGCCGATCTTCGCGTAGTTGAGCGGACCATCGTCGCCACCGCCCGCGCTCGCGAGCCCCACGAGAGCGAGCCCCGTGACGACTTGCACGATCGCGCCGATCAGGAGCGGACCCAACACAAAGTCGGTCTTGCGGCGCATCTGAATGATGAATGAGCCAACGATTGCGGCCATTCCGATAAAGTGTGCCGCGAGCAAGATCGAGTGCAAGATTTCCATGACTAATCCGTTCCTTTGATGACGATCGTGTCGGTTGAGGGATGCGCTGCGCCCGGGGCCACGTAGACGTCGGGTTCGAGGTAGATGACGCGAGCGACGGGTACGGCGGCACGGATTGCTTCTTCGACGTTGTCGATGCTCGTCGCAACATCCGTCATCTTGGTGTTCCCCGCGAACGCGATCTTGGCCGCGACGAGCAACTCGTCGGGCCCGAGATAGAGGGTCTTCATGTGAATGAGTGCTTCGACGCCCGGATGCGCGTTGATCGCGTCACGAATGAGATCGGCGTCACCGGCCGACGCCCCTTCGCCGACGAGCAGGCTCTTCGTCTCGATACCGAGCACGATCGCGACGAGAATCAAGAGCGCGCCGATCGCGAGGGTTCCGATCGCATCCCACGTGGAGTCGCCCGTAATGATCGTGAGCCCGACGCCGAGCATCGCGAACACGAGCCCGAGGAGCGCCGCGATGTCTTCGAGCAGAACGACGGGCAGCTCGGGTGCTTTTGCGTGTCGCACGAACTGAATCCAGGTTTGCTTTCCGCGCACAAGATTGGACTCGCGGATGGCCGTGCGCAGCGAGAACGACTCGAGCACCATCGCGATCGCGAGCACAAGAATCGGTAGCCAAGGCACCTCTAGTTCGTGCGGGTTCTGAAGCTTGTCGATTCCTTCAGTGATCGAGAAGACGCCACCGACCGAGAACAGAATGATCGACACGACGAACGCGTACACGTACCGCTCGCGCCCGTACCCGAAGGGGTGAACAGCGTTTGCGGCCTTTCGAGATTTGCGCCCGCCCAACAGCAGCAACACTTGGTTGCCCGTGTCGGCCAACGAATGCACGCTCTCGGCGAGCATCGAGCTCGAGCCCGAGAACACAAAAGCGATGAACTTCGTGATTGCGATACCGAGGTTTGCCACGAGGGCTGCAACGATTGCCTTGGATCCACCCGATGCGCTCATGCGCCCAATCCTAGGATGCTCACATGACGAGTTCACTGCCTTCAATCGCTATCATCGGCGCTGGCGCGATGGGCGGGGCCATTCTGAGCGGACTGCTCGCGCCCAACGTGAGCGTGAACGGGGGCATCCGCGTCACTAATCGCACTGAGGCGAAAGCGGCAATCGTGCGCTCGGATGGCGTCGAATCGTTCGCGATCGAGTCGACCCCCGACGCAAACGTGCGCGCCGTCACGGGCGCGGGGATCGTGCTCGTGGGCGTCAAGCCCGCGATGGTCGTCGACACGCTTGCCGGAATAGCGGATGCACTCGCGCCCGGCGCCCTCGTGATCAGTGTTGCAGCGGGCGTGACGACCGCGACGATGGAGTCCGTCGTCGGCGCTGCAGTATTGCGCGCGATGCCGAACACACCCGCAATCGTCGGTCGTGCCGTGACAGGACTCGCGGCCGGATCCCGCGCAACGCCGCTGGATCTCGCGCTCGGCCGCACTCTCTTCGAGACCGTCGGGTCGGTCGTCGAAGTGCCCGAGTCGCAAATCGATGCCCTGTCGACGATCTCGGGTTCAGGCCCCGCCTACGTCTTCTACCTCGTCGAAGAACTCACGCGCACCGCCGTCAACCTGGGCTTCACGCCCGAGCAAGCGCGCGAGCTCGTGACGGGCACCTTCCTCGGATCGGTCGAGTTGCTCGCGTCATCGGGCACGGACCCCGCTGCGCTGCGACGCCAAGTCACGAGCCCGAATGGAACGACCGAGAGAGCAATTGCGGAGTTGCAGAAAGCGGACCTCTCGGGGCTCTTCGACCGGGCGACCGCAGCGGCGCTCGCTCGCGCTCGCGAGCTGGCCGCGGGCGCCTAAGCATTTTCGCTGCTCGTTCATAGCGGGCGCATAGGTGCGAGCGCGACTCTTGCCGAATCGACGCGCAACAGTGCGGCGTCCCGAGCAAAAGGAATAGCAATGGCCGAGAAGAAGTCCAACCCAGAAGAAGCACCCGAAGCCGCGCCCGTGGCTACCACTGAGTTAACGCCGGCATCCGCGCCGGCCGCAAATAGCAAGGGCAACGGCGTCGCTGTAGCGGCACTCGTCGTTGGGTCCGTGCTCGTCGCCGGAGCGCTTTTCGGCGGAGGCGTGCTCCTAGGCACCAACCTCGACGAGCTGAACCCGGGGATGAGCGACGTCGCTGACGGGCATCCGCCGTTTCCCGGCATGGGAAACCACCCCGGTCCCGGAAACCAACCAGGACCCCACCCCGGTGACGGGCCCGGCGACCGTGACGGCGACCGTGACGGCGACCGCGACTAATCGCCCTAGAACGTTAGGGTGCCGTGAGGGTGGCCGCGCCGCTACCCTGATTCAATGGCCGACATCTTCGACGTGATTTCCGACGCGACTCGACGCGAGCTCTTGCTCGCCCTCTTGGAACGCTACGTTTCTGAGCAATCGGAGACGGGCGAGATCAGCGTCGGAGATC
>JANNCX010000288.1:0-6170 GCA_031387145.1 Salinibacterium sp. | reverse complement strand
CTCGGGAACTTGGGCGACGAGACCAATCGCGCGGCGCACTTCGCGTGTGCTGCTGCGCTTGTCGTCGGGTCGCGCGAGTTCGTCGAACTCGGCATCTGGCCCGGCTCGATCCTGCTCGAACCGGCAGGCGCGGGTGGCTTCGGTTACGACCCGATCTTTCGGCCCGACGGTGTGCAGTCGAGCTCTGCCGAGCTGACTGCCGACGAGAAGAACGCGATCAGTCACCGCGCGCGTGCGTTCGGCGCGCTCGCTCCTATCGTGCGGGCTCAATTGCTCTAAAGGGTTTCGGCGCACCGAAGTTGCCCTTATGGTTTCGGTATGCCGAAATTTTTCATGGTGACGCGAGTGACGCCAACGAAGGCGCGCGCGACGCTCATGATGCTCGGCCCCGCGTTCGTCGCTGCGATCGCGTACGTTGACCCGGGCAATGTAGCGGCAAACCTCACGGCGGGCGCTCGCTACGGCTATTTGCTGCTGTGGGTGCTCATCGTCGCGAATGCGATCGCCGTTCTCGTGCAATACCAATCGGCCAAGCTCGGCATCGTCACGGGTCACAGCCTCCCCGAGATTCTCGGCGATCGCCTCAAGACGGGTCCGCGCCGCGTCTACTGGGTGCAAGCCGAACTCGTCGCGGCTGCGACCGACATCGCGGAGGTGCTCGGCGGGGCGATCGCGCTCTATTTGCTCTTCGGAGTGCCTCTGCTCGTCGGCGGCGTCATCGTCGGGGTCGCGTCGATGGCGCTCTTGACGGTGCAATCGACGCGCGGTCAGCGTTCATTCGAGATCATCATCGTCACCCTCCTCGCCGTGATCGTTGTCGGATTTGTCACGGGCCTGTTCTTTAGCGAGCTTGATGCGGGAGAAGTGCTCGCGGGGATCGTGCCGCGATTCTCCGGACCCGATTCTGTGCTTCTCGCGACGAGCATGTTGGGCGCGACGGTTATGCCGCACGTCATCTACTTGCACTCGGCGCTTGCGCGGGACCGCCACGGGGTGACGAGTGATCCCGTGCGAATACGCGAGCTCTTGCGAGTCACGCGGTGGGACGTCGGCGCGGCGCTCTTTGTCGCTGGTGCTGTCAACATCTCGATGCTCTTGCTCGCAGCATCCAGCCTCCGGGGCATTGAAGGAACCGACACGATTGAAGGCGCGCACGCCGCGGTTGTCTCGACGCTGGGTCCCGTGATCGGCGTGATCTTCGCCGTCGGGTTGCTCGCGTCTGGTCTCGCGTCTACGAGCGTGGGAACCTATGCGGGTTCGGCGATCATGGGCGGGCTCTTGAAGCTCAAGATTCCACTCCTCGTGCGTCGCGCCGTCACGATGATTCCGGCGCTCATAATTCTGGGCATCGGATTCGACCCAACGCGCGCGCTCGTCTTGAGCCAAGTCGTGTTGAGCTTCGGCATACCGTTCGCGCTCGTCCCGCTTGTCTGGCTCGCGAGTTCGAAGAAGGAACTCGGCGAGTTCGCGAACGCGCCGTGGTTACGCGTCGCGGGGTGGACGGCCGCCGCGTTCATCACCGTTCTCAACGTGTTGCTCATCGTGCTCGTCGTTGTAGGTGCGTGACGTGCGAGGAGCGACTGCGATCGAGGACTACGTCAAGGTCATCTACGGCCACACCGAGTGGCAGCCCGAGAAGATCACGACGACAGCGCTCGCGGCACGCTTAGGGCTCGCCGCGTCATCCGTCACCGAAATGGTCAAGAAGCTCGTGGCCGCGGGTCTCGTTCATCACGAGCCCTACGGTGCGATCGAGCTGACTCCGGATGGCACGGCGCTAGCACTTCGCATGGTGCGCCGCCACCGGCTTATCGAAACCTGGCTCGTGAATCACGTCGGCTTCTCGTGGGACGAAGTGCACGACGAAGCAGAAGTGCTCGAGCACGCCATGAGCGACCGGGTGGTTGACGCGATCGACGATCAGCTCGGCAACCCCACGCGAGACCCGCACGGCGACCCGATTCCGACGCGTGCTGGTCGCGTGACTCGCTCCACGGCAGTTCTTCTCGCGGACCTGCCCGTGGGTGCCCGTGCGGCCGTGACACGCATCAGCGACCGCGATCCGCTGCTGCTCCGTCGGCTCGAAGCTCACGGAGTAGCCCTCGACACGACACTCACGCGCACTGATTCCGGTGCCACGGTCGGCGCCGTCGAGCTCGGCGCCAACGCTCTGGCATCGATCTGGGTGACCACGCCCTAGATTGGACTCGTGCCCAATGACCTCGACGTTCCCGTAGACCTGCCGATCGAGGGGCGGCTCGCAGCGGCCGTTGGGCGCTACGGAGAAGCGACTGTCGTCTTGCGGTGCCTCTCACTCATCGCGGGCAACAACGAGGGCGAAGAGTTTCTCCTGTTCGTTGGGGGAGACCACGCGCGGGGGATCCTCAACGGAGCGCCCCCGCTCTATTGGCCCGAACTATGGGGCACTCGCGCGCTCTTATACGTCTGGAACGACTCAGCGACAGCGGCGATTGGCGCCGCGCTTCAGAACCAAGCGTGGCGAGTTCGCGAGATGGGCGCGCGTGTCGCAGCGGCCCGGTCGTTGCCCTTCGCGGATGCTCTCACCGAGCTATTGACCGATGAGGTCGCGCGCGTGCGCGGCTCGGCCGCTCGCGCTCTCGGCGCCGTGGGCGTGCTCGATCACGTCGACGTCATCCGGCCGCTCTTGAGGGACCCCGAGATCGACGTTCGCCGCGGTGCACAGCAGGGGATCGACGCAATCCGCGCCCGATTCCCCGAATCAGCGCCTAGTTAGTCGCCGAGCTTCTGGTCGAAGTCCTTCGGGTGTAGCGCGAGCGCCTCGACTTCGTCGTCGGTCGGAATCGCGGCGTTGGCCTTACGAGCCTTGAGCATCGAGCGAACGTAGTGGTACACCGTCGGAATCACGGCGGTCGCGACAGCGATGAGCAGGATCACATCGATGTACTCGGTCACAAAGTCACTGAGCGGCGGGATGTAGCCGAGCAAGTAGCCTGCGAACGTGAGCCCCGTGCCCCACACGATTGCCCCGATCGCGTTATAAAGGCTGTACTTGGCGTAGTTCATGTGGCCCACACCGGCCGCGACGGGAGCGAAGGTACGCACGATCGGAACGAATCGAGCGACGATGACCGCGAAGCCCCCGAAGCGCTCGAAGAAGTGGTTGGTTCGCTTGACGTTCTCGATGCTGAAGAGACCTGTCTCTTTTCGCTCGAAGATTCGTGGCCCGGCTTTGTGACCGATGAAGTACCCGACTTCACCGCCGAGAAACGCAGCGACGCTGATCGCAAGGCACACCCAGAGGATCGGGATGTCGATGACGCCTTGAAACGTCAGGAGTCCAGTGATGATGAGCAGAGTGTCACCCGGGAGCAAGAAACCCACGAGAAGGCCGGTCTCGGCAAACACGATGAAGCAAATTCCGAGAAGCGCGAACGCCCCGAAACCGTTGATGAGGTTCTCGGGGTCAAGCCAAGGGATTAGTGCGGCAGGTACCAAGACAAGCTCCAGTCGGTGTGGGTCGGATCAGTGCGGAAGGCGGGACTTGAACCCGCACGCTCGAAAGCACAGGAACCTAAATCCTGCGTGTCTGCCAATTTCACCACTCCCGCTGGCGGGTCCAATTCTAATGCGACAGGAGTAATCTCCACTCATGACTACTTTGCAAGCACGCACGCAAGGCGCGCTCACTGCCGTCGTCGATCGGCACTACACGTGGCGCATTGTCGCGATCACGGCGGTTATCGCGGTCGCCCTCGGGATCGCAATCGGATTCGCGGCGTCGGGAATCGTTTCGGACTCCTCGAGCGCAAGCTCGAGCGTCACGTCAGTGGGCGGCACGGAAGCGCGACAAGGCGGGCGCTAGCCCTCCGACATTCCCGCTGGCACTGCGCCTGTGGATAACGCATGACGCGCTAATGGCGCCTGCACCACCATGGGGCAATGACAGAGGCCCTTGCGACAATCGCCGACCACGTGCGCGAGCGAGTGCTGCGCGACGGGGTCGAACTCAACCACGAACTCGCTGTTCGGTACGTGGGCGAAGAAGTGCGCCGCTACAGCGAGCGCGCGCTCGGCGGGTCGGTTCCACTTCTCGCCGACGAGAACCAAGCGGCACGAGACGTCGTGGCGACGCTCACGGGGTTTGGCGCCCTCCAACCGCTGCTGGATGATCCATCCATTGAGGAACTCTGGATCAATGCACCCGACACCGTGTTCGTTGCACGAAGCGGGGTGACGGAGCGCACGGGCATCCGCTTGACGACTAGCGACGTGCGCGACTTGGTCGAGCGGATGCTGCAGAGCTCCGGCCGCAGGGTCGACCTCAGTAGCCCGTTCGTCGACGCGTCACTGCCGGATGGGTCGCGGCTGCACGTCGTGATTCCGGATGTGACTCGAAAACACTGGGCGATCAACGTCAGAAAGTTCAACGCCCGCATTCGCGATCTACACGCTCTCGTCGGGCTCGGCAGCCTCACGCAACACGCCGCGGAGTACTTGCGAATGTGCGTGCTCGCGGGCCAGAACATCGTCGTCTCGGGCGCGACTCAAAGCGGAAAGACGACCATGCTGGGCGCGCTGCTTGCCGCCGCCCGGCCGACGGATCGCATCGTGACGGTCGAGGAGACGTTCGAACTCGCGGTTGGGTCAGCGGATGCGGTCGCACTCCAGTGCCGGCAGCCGAGCCTCGAGGGCACGGGTGAGATCACCCTGCGAAGACTCATCAAGGAGGCGCTGCGCATGCGACCAGATCGACTCATCGTGGGCGAAGTGCGCGAAGCGGAGTCACTCGACTTGCTCATCGCACTCAACAGCGGGTTGCCTGGAATGTCGAGCATCCACGCGAACAGCGCGCGCGACGCCCTCGTGAAGTTGTGCACGCTGCCGCTCCTTGCAGGGCGAAACATCGACTCGGCCTTCGTTGTGCCGACGGTTGCCGCGTGTATCGATGTCGTGGTGCAATGCGAGTTGATTCGAGGTGGACATCGGCGCGTGGTCGAGATCCTCGCACCGAGCGGGCAAGTCACTGCGGGAGTAATCGAGGCGAGCACCATCTTCGCGCTCCGGGCGGGCGAGCTCGTCGCGACGGGCGCCTACCCCGTTCGGTCGGCAAAGTTCGTGGCGGCGGGGCTCGATCCCGCGAGCGTATTGGCGCGATCGTGAGCGTCGTGCTCGGCCTCGCGCTGGGCATCGGCGTCGTGCTGACCATGGCTCCCTTCGCGTGGCCGCGCGCAGCGAAGACCTCGGGGCCTTTCGCCGGCTTGGATCAGCGGATGCGCGAGCGCCTCACTCAAGCCGAGCTGCACCGAGTGAGCCCCGCAATGGTTGTCGTGGTGTCTGGACTGCTCGGGGCTGCGGTCGGGTTTCTCGTGCTCGCTCTGCTCCACGTGCTCGCGCTCGCGATCGCGGCGGCGGCGGTGGCTGCATCCACTCCAGCGCTCGTGATCAGCGCGAGAGCCCGTTCGCGACGAAAGGCGACGAGGGTCGTCTGGCCCGATGTCGTCGACCAACTCGTCTCGGCCGTACGATCCGGGCTGGCTCTGCCTGACGGCGTCGTGACGCTCGCGCGCACGGGACCCGTCATCACAAGGTCAGCGTTCGCAGCCTTCGAGGAGCGATACCGCGCAACCGGCAACTTCTCGATGTGTTTAGACGAGCTCAAGGAGCGGCTCGCGGACCCCGTCGCTGACCGAATTCTCGAGACTCTTCGGATGTCGCGCGAAGTCGGCGGCAGCGAGCTCACGACCGTGCTCCGCAACCTCGGGGCGTATCTTCGTCAAGAGGCCGCGGTTCGCTCCGAAGTGGAGGCACGCCAGTCGTGGGTCGTCAACGCCGCGCGGTTGGGCGTTGCGTCCCCGTGGGTCGTTCTTGTGCTACTCGCGACCCGCCCCGAGGCGGCCGCGGCGTACAACACCACCGCGGGCGTGACGCTCATCGTTGGTGGGCTCGTCGTGACGCTTTTCGCATACCGCGTGATGATCGCGGTCGGTCGACTTCCCGAAGACCGGAGGTGGTTCGCGTGAATCTCGCGTGGGGGATGGTCGCATCGATCGGGCTCGGGCTCGGGCTTTGGAGCCTTGTGAGCCTCGCCCCGAAACTCAATCGGCCGCGACTCTCGCGCCGCATTGCGCCGTACCTACTCGACGTGTCGGCCGGCGCGAGAGAGTCCGTCGCGCCCGCGCCGCCCGGCC
>JANNCX010000140.1:0-10389 GCA_031387145.1 Salinibacterium sp. | reverse complement strand
CTCCGCGGCATCGCCGTCACGCGCCCCACGACCCTCGCCGAACTCGGCACGATCAGCGGTATCGGCGAGAAGAAACTTGAACAGTACGGGGATGCCCTGCTGGAGGTAGTGGGGGCGTAGAGCGGCGTGCCGGCGGTCGCTCCGCCGGCGTGGCGCTATGCCGGCGTCGCCCGCGGCCGCGCGGTGCTGCTTCGCTGTCCCAAAACCTCGTCGAGCCTCCAGTTGTGGTGGGCGCCGCTGAGCGCCGCGCCGCTGTGCCGCACCGAAACCCCGCCGAGTCTCCAGTTGTGGTGGGTTCCGGCGACGGCCAGGTCGCCACAACTGGAGACTCGGCGTAAGTGGCGGGCGAAACTGAGCGCCGCGCGTGAGCAGATTCCGACAAGCGAAGCCGCTCTCCTTGCACGAATCCGCCAAAGGGTCGCGCGCGTGAGCGAGCTGGGTTTGGCCCGTCCCTACTTACAACTCGCGCGGCCAGAATCCGCGACGTACCGTGAAGCTCATGAGCCAGACAATTGACCGCGCGGCGGGCGACGCCACGATGAGCGCGAGCGCTGCATCCGTTCGCGTCGACGTCGCAGCACTCGGACAGCAACTCTTGGGACGATGGGCTGACGTTCGACGCACGTCGCGAGCGCTCGCGGCACGCCCTGAGATGAAGCGCGTCGAGGGCCTCTCGATGGCTGAACACCGTGAGCGAGTGCTCGGGCAACTTCACATTCTCGTGGCGGAGGGTGCAGTACACCGCGCATACCCGAAGTCGGTAGGCGGCGACGAAGACGCGGGCGCGAACATCGCCGCATTCGAGGAGCTCGTGCTCGCGGATCCGTCACTTCAGATCAAGTCGGGCGTGCAGTGGGGGCTCTTCGGCGCCGCCGTCATGCACTTGGGCAACGAAGCCCAACTCGCTCAGTGGCTCCCGGCGATCATGAGTCTCGAAGTTCCCGGCGCCTTCGCGATGACCGAGACGGGACACGGGTCGGATGTGTCGGCCGTCGGCACTACGGCAACCTACGACCCGGCGACCGGCGACTTCGTGCTGCACACGCCGTTCCGCGCAGCGTGGAAGGACTACCTCGGCAACGCGGCACTTCACGGCACCGCTGCCGTGGTCTTCGCTCAACTGGTTACGCTCGGCACGAATCACGGGGTGCACGCGTTCTACGTGCCATTGCGCGACGCGAGTGGCGAGTTTCTGCCAGGCATCGGCGGTGAAGACGACGGACTCAAGGGCGGGCTCAACGGCATCGACAACGGTCGGCTGCACTTCACGAATGTGCGAGTAGCGCGAACCAACCTGCTGAACAAGTACGGGGACGTCGCAGAGGACGGCACCTACAGCTCCCCCATCGCGAGCCCCGGCCGTCGGTTCTTCACCATGCTCGGCACGCTCGTTCAAGGACGCGTCTCGCTCGACGGAGCCGCCGTCGTCGTGAGCAAGCTCGCGCTCACGATTGCACTCGCGTACGGTTCGCAGCGGCGCCAGTTCACGGCCGCGAGCGATACAGAAGAAGAGGTCATCCTCGACTACCAGCGTCATCAACGCCGGCTCTTGCCTCGACTCGCGACCACTTATGCGATGTCGTTCGCGCACGAAGTGTTTCTCGAGAAGTTTCACGACGTGTTCAGCGGCGCTCACGACACCGACCTAGACCGGCAAGACCTCGAGACCCTCGCTGCCGCGCTTAAACCGCTCAGCACGTGGGCGGCGCTCGACATCCTGCAAGAGGCGCGCGAAGCCTGCGGCGGAAACGGATTCCTCGCGGAAAACCGCCTTACGAGCCTCCGCGCCGACATGGACATCTACGCCACGTTCGAAGGCGACAACAATGTCTTGCTCCAACTCGTCGCGAAGCGATTGCTCACTGACTATTCGAAGAAGTTCGCGGGCGCCGACGCGGGGGCGCTTGCTCAATATGTAGCCGAGCAAGTGGGGGATGCCGCACTCAACCGCACGGGCCTGCGCCAATTGGCGCAAAGCGTCGTCGACTTCGGTTCGACCGCTCGCTCGGTCGGCTACGTCCGCGACTCGGATTCGCAGCGCCAATTGCTCACCGACCGCGTACACACGATGGTGGGGGAGATTGCCGGTCGGCTTCGTGGCGCGAGCAAGCTCCCGAAGATGCAAGCCGCGCAGCTCTTCAACAGCAATCAGAACGCACTCATCGAAGCGGCTCGCGCTCACGGCGAGTTGCTGCAATGGGAGGCGTTCACGGATGCGGTCGAAGCGATCGATGACGAGGGTACCCGCCAAGTGCTCACGTGGTTGCGCGACCTTTTCGGACTCGGGCTCATCGAGAAGAATGCAGCGTGGTACCTCATGCACGGCCGCATCTCTGCACAGCGCGCTCTCGCTATCACGTCGTACATCGACGATCGACTCTTGCCTCGACTGCGCGAACACGCCCTTGCGCTCGCCGCGGCCTTCGAGTTCACGCCCGAACACATTGGTGCGCCCATCGCGCTCGGCGCCGAGCAAGAACGTCAAGCGGAGGCCATGGAGTATTACCGCGCGCTTCGCGAATCGGGCCTTGCCCCGATCGAGGAGGCGCCACCGGCAAAGAAGGCCGTCTCGCCCTAGCGTTTAGGCTGTACCCCCGTGATCAAGTTTCTAGCGAGGGTGTTTCTCGCGCCCATTGCCCGCCTCGTGTTCAGGCCGCGGGTTTTTGGTCGCGCAAACGTTCCGCGTAAGGGTGCTGTGCTCATTGCGAGCAATCACCTGTCGTTCATCGACAGCGTCGTCATTACCCTCGTGGCGCCGCGGTCGGTTTCGTTTCTCGCAAAGTCCGACTATTTCACGGGCCGCGGTCTTCGCGGCTGGATCACGTGCGCGTTCTTCACGGGCATCGGCGCGATCCCCGTGGAGCGTGGAGCCGGTCACGCAGCGCAAGACGCTCTCAATAGCGGACTGGCCGTTTTGCACGACGGGGGCGCATTCGCGATCTACCCGGAAGGCACTCGATCGCGAGACGGCCGGCTATATCGCGGCCGTACGGGTGTCGCCTGGCTCGCCCTCAATTCGCACGCTGTTGTCATTCCTGTCGCCCTCACGGGCACCGATAAGCTGCAACCGCCCGGCTCCAAGCGCGTCCACCTCGCGCGCGTGACGGTCGAGTTCGGAGCTCCCGTCGACGTGCGTGGCTACGGTTCGGCCGAATCGGGCAAGGCCCGCCGCCAAGCGACTGACGACGTCATGGAAGCGATTCAGCGGATGAGCGGCCAAGAGTTCGCGAACGAATACAACGAACCGCCCGCCGCGACGGTGACTCAGCGCGTGCGTCGACTGTTCAGGCGCCGGGGCCGTCACTAGCGGAGCCGCGACCCGCAGCCTTGCCATCCACGGGCGCGCCCGGCTCCAAGTGATCCTCGCGGCGACCCGAGCCCGAGAGCCGGAGCGATGCGAGGAGGCCAAGCACGAGGAATCCCGCCGCCGAGTATGCCGACACCCGCGTCGCATCGCTGAATGCCTCGCGAGCGATGGCGGCGGCATCCGGAGCCAGCTCGTCAAGCAGAGGAATCGCGGTGCCCGCGGAGTCGACGACGAGGTCGACGATCTGAGTCTGAACGTCGGCGGGCAGATCCAGCTCCGCGGAGAGCTTTGAATCGAGCCCGCCCGCAAGGCTCGTGAACAGGATCGTGCCGAGAATCGCGATTCCGAGAGCCGAGCCGACTTGGCGCGACGTGCTTTGCGTGCCCGAGCCTTGACCACTTTGGTCGAGGGGGACTTCTTTGAGAACAACGCCCGTGAGTTGAGCAGTCGCGAGTCCGACGCCGATTCCGTAGATGAAGAGCCCTGGCACGACTTGCCACCACAGGGACGTCGTGCTGATCGACAGCGCGACGAAAATGAGTCCCAGAATTTCGGCGAGGATGCCCGCCCGCACGATCACGACGGGAGCGATCCGGTTGCCGTAGGCACCCGCGAAACCGCTGCCCGCGAACGAGCCGATTGCGAGCGCGATGATGACGAGGCCGGCCTGGAGTGCGTCGTACCCGAGCACGTTCTGTAGCCACAAGGGGAGCGACAGGATGATGCCGAACTCGCCGAGAGAGACGATGAGCACCGCGATGTTGCCGTTGCGGAACGAGGGAATGCGCAGCAGACCGAACGCAAGCATCGTCGACTTTCCGGCGCGCTCCCGCGCTCGGCCCCACGCGATGAACGCGGCGAGGGCAATGAGGGAGGTGACGAACACGAAGGGGATGGGCGAGACATCCGCTGTCCAGAAATCGGGCGGGTTGTCACTCCAGAACCACCCGAAGGTTCGGCCCTCGATGAGTCCGAACACGAGCGTCGAGAACAGAGCGATCGAGAGAAGGGCCCCAACAACATCGACGCGTCGAGGTGCTCCTTGCTCTTTCGACTCGTTGACGTAAATGAGCACGCCGACGATGATGATGATCGAGAGAGGCACGTTGATTCCGAATGCCCACCGCCACGAGTAGTACGTCGTGAGCCAGCCGCCGAGCGCCGGGCCGACGGCCGCCATGCCGCCGATCGTGGACCCCCACACGGCGAAAGCGACCGCGCGCTCCTTGCCGTGGAACGTTGCGTTGAGCGTCGGGAGCGACGCGGGCAGAATCATCGCGCCGCCGATCCCCTGTACGAGGCGAGCGACAATGAGCAGCTCCCCGGATTGAGCGAGAGCAGCGGGGATTGACGCGAGGGCGAAAATCACGACGCCGATGAGCACCAAGCGGCGGCGCCCGAATCTGTCGGCGAACGTGCCGAACACGAGCAAGAGCGACGCGAACACGAGCGTGTACGACTCCTGCACCCACTGCACTTGAGTCGAGGTGATCTCGAGGTCATTGACGATCGACGGAATCGCGACATTCACGATCGTGGAATCCACGATGATGAGCGCTACAGCGATGCTGATGAAAACGAGTCCGAGCCAGCGATTTTTAGTGGATGCCACTCAGCCACCCTAGACGTTGGTGCGCCGGTAGCCTCGGAGTATGACCCCCGAACACCTCGGCTTCATCGACTCGGTCAATCTCGGCACCCCGGAGCCCAATCCCTACAAGGAGAGCGTGAAAACGGGCATCAACAAACTCCCGACCGCTGGTCTCATCGAGGTGCGCGCGCCCGGCGGTAGCCTCGGGAGCGGGATCGTGGGTGACTTTATCGGCGACTCGAAGCATCACGGAGGCGACGACCAAGCCCTCTATGCGTTCGAGCGCGAAGACCTCGACGCGTGGCAAGGCCGGCTCGAGCGTGACATCACAAACGGGTTCTTCGGCGAGAATCTCACGACCCGCGGGTTCGACGTCAACGACGCTCGACTGGGCGACGTGTGGCGCATCGGTGACGTCGTCGAGGTGTGCGTCACGGGCCCGAGAACGCCGTGTTCGACGTTCCGCGGGTGGGTAGGAGAGAAGGGCTGGCTCAAGACGTTTTCCGCCGTGGCGCGCCCGGGTGCCTACTTGAGCGTTCGAGTTGGCGGGTTCATCGAGGCCGGTGACGAGGTCACGCTCATGGAGCGGCCGATTGGCGCAGCGACCGTCTCGACGACCTTCCGGGCATCCCTCTCCAAGGGGCATTCGGTCGAGGCGGAGTAACGTCGACGTATGACCTTCAACGATGACGCGAAAATCGACCCGAGCAACGTCAGCCGTAGAGGTCGAACCACAGGCATTGCCGTGGGCGGTGGTGGCTTGCTCGTGGTCGGACTGTTTCTGTTGTCGCAGCTGCTCGGAGTCGACCTCACGGGGCTGGCGCCTGCGATTCAGGGGGAGCCAGCTCCAGAAGAGAGCCTCACCGAGTGCACAACGGGAGCGGCAGCGAACGAAAGCATCGACTGCCGGATTGCGGCTGCTGCCGACTCGCTCGACACCTACTGGTCGGACTTTGGCGACTTCCCCTCGACCCAAATCGTGCTCTTCACCGATCAGGTGAGCACGGGATGCGGCGGCGCAACGAGCGCCGTCGGTCCGTTCTATTGCCCGCCCGACCAGACCATCTACATCGACACCGCGTTCTACGACGATCTGCGCACTCGCTTCGGCTCATCGGGCGGACCGCTCGCCGAAATGTACGTCGTCGCGCACGAGTGGGGCCACCACATTCAAAACGTCGCTGGCATCATGGAGGGCCTCGACATGCAAGACACCGGCCCGACCTCTGACGCCGTGCGGCTCGAGCTGCAGGCCGACTGTTTCGCGGGAGCATGGGTGGGCGCTGCGTCCACTACCGTCGACGACACAGGTACTCCGTTTCTCGAGCCCGTCACCGATGCCCAGATTAAGGATGCGCTGAGCGCTGCATCCGCGGTCGGAGACGACCGCATCCAAGAGTCAACAACGGGCCAAGTCTCGCCCGAGCGATGGACTCACGGCTCGAGCGAGATGCGGCAGCGCTGGTTCGTCGTGGGCTACAACGGCGGCCCGAACGAGTGCAAAACGTTCGAGGTGGCGGGCGCCGACCTGTAGCCGCGGCCTACCAAAAGGTCGCGACGGATGCCGCCTCCCGCTCGATCGTCGCGGGTCCACGAGGTCACTCGCGCCCTCGGCACGACCGTCGCGGTCACGGTCATATTTCCAGGCGGTGTGGGCACGAACATCACGAGGAACTTGGGCGTCGAGATTCCCAACATGGACGCGATGACGGGCGGCAAGACGCCCAAGACGACGTCGGCAGTGGATGCAGCGCGCCAGATGATCGAAGGAATCGAGAAAGGCAGCTTCAGAGTCGTCATCGGAAGTGACGCGAAGTTCATGGACCGGTTCTCGCGCTTGGCTCCACGCCGCGCAACACTGCTCATCGTCGACAAAATGAAGGGTTTGCTCGGGGGGTAGTCGCTTGAGCGGGCCGAACCCTGAAATACTCGGGCATGCTCGATTCCACTCTCGTACTGCTCATTGGCTTCGCGGTCGATTGGGTTATTCGCATCGCCGCCCTCATCATCATTCCGCGAGATCGCAAACCGAGCGCGGCGATGGGCTGGTTACTCGCGGTCTTCCTCATTCCGGTAATCGGGATCTTCTTTTTTTGCTCATCGGCAGCCCGAAGCTTCCCAAGAAGCGTCGCGTTCGCCAGGTGGAGATAGACGGTGTGCTCGGCGCGGGGACTGCCGGAATTGAGACGAGAGTGGCGGACTCCAAGTGGCCGTCATGGCTCGCCGGCGTGGTTGAGCTCAACCGCAACCTGACGCAATTGCCCGCGCTCGGCGGCAACGAAGCGAGCTTGATCGACGACTACGAGGGCGGGATCGCCGCGATGGCCGCGGATATCGATACCGCGACGTCGTTCGTGCACGTCGAGTTCTACATCGTGTCGTTCGATTCCACTACTGCTCCGTTCTTCGCTGCGATGGAGGCGGCCGTGGCGCGCGGCGTCACTGTTCGCGTGTTGCTTGACCACGTGGCATCCGTTCGCGCTGCGAACTCGAAGGCGACCTTTGCGGAACTCGACCGGATCGGCGCCAAGTGGAGCTTCATGTTGCCCGTGCGACCGCTCAAGGGCGAGTTTCAGCGGCCCGACTTGCGCAACCACCGCAAGCTCGTCGTGGTCGATGGCCGCGTCGGCTACATGGGCTCGCAAAACCTCATCGACCGCTCGTACAACTCACCGAAAAACATCAAGCGCAGCCTCAAGTGGCACGAGCTCATGACGCGCATCACGGGGCCGGTCGTCGCGCAAATCAATGCGATCTTCCTCGGCGATTGGTATTGCGAGACCGACGAGCGAATCGACGGCGAGCACGTGCTCTCGAGCGATGTGCCCGCGAGCACGTCGAAGCACGCGCTCGATTGCCAAGTAGTTCCGAGTGGGCCGGGGTTCGAGGGCGAAAACAATCTGCGCCTCTTCCTGACGCTCATCCACGGCGCGCAGAAGCGCGTCATCATCACGAGCCCGTACTTCGTACCGGACGAGGCCCTGATGTACGCCATCACGTCAAGCGTTCAGCGCGGCCTCGACGTGCAGTTGTTCGTCTCGGAAGAGGGCGACCAGGGTGGTGTGTTCCACGCGCAACGCTCGTACTACGGCGAATTGCTGCGGGCGGGAGTCAAGATTTGGATGTACCCGGCCCCGTTCATCCTGCACGCGAAGCACCTCTCAATCGACGATGATGTCGCTGTCATTGGATCGAGCAACATGGATATCAGGTCATTCGCGCTCGACCTCGAGGTGTCGCTCTTGGTGCGCGGCAAGTCGTTCGTCGATGATATGCGCGTCGTGGAGCAGAAGTACCGCGACGCGGGCCGAGAGCTCACGCTCGCCGAGTGGGAGCGTGAGCCGAAGATGGCGCTGTTCCTTGACGGGATTGCGCGGCTGACGTCGGCGGTGCAGTAAAACGTCAACCCTGCGCCGGGCATCCCAACGCTTGTATGAGGCGTGCCCAATAGTTCACTTGCGCCGACGTGGTCGCCAGAACGACGATTTCGCGCTCGGTGAAGGTGGACGTCAACCGCTCGCCGAACTCCGGGGTGAGCGCCAGGGGGGTGCTCGACGCAAGCCGCGCATATTCGATCGCGAGCCGCTCTCGATCGGTGAGCGAGGCCACAGACTCCAGCGATTGCTGCCCTTGGATCGCGGTGAGCTCGTCCGGAGTGAGGAGCTTCTCCCACCCCTCAGAATTCATCCCGATGCAGAACGGGCAGCTCGCGGTGAACGACACCGCCATGCGCACCATCTTCAGAGTGCGCTCGGTCAGCGCGCGGTCGCGGTGCGCGACGAGCGCCTCGAGGATGCCCGAGCTGATCGCCGCTCGCGGATACCACGCGAGTAGGCGCGGTGGCAGCAAGTCGACTCCCGTACGCCGCCGCACGATCCACAACCCAATCCGCAGGTAGGCAGGAATGCGCGTCGGCGGGGCGATGAATGCGTCCATGGTGATCGCTGCCCTTCCGCACCGAACGTCGTCCCGCCCGGTTCGAGCGGGGTTTGATCTTATTCTGCGGATGAGGCGACCAGAGCCCGCACGTGCGGCAGTTAGTGGTGGCTCCGACGGGCGTCGATCCCGTGACCTCACGATTTTCAGTCGTGCGCTCTACCAACTGAGCTACAGAGCCTCGGAGAGCGTTGCTCTCCGATAGACGAAAAGCCCCTCCTTGCGAAGAGGCTTTTCATCAGCGACCCTGACCGGACTTGAACCGGCGACCTCCGCCGTGACAGGGCGGCGCGCTAACCAACTGCGCTACAGGGCCTAGCTATTTAGATCTGCTCAGACATTTCTGCCTGTGTTTGGTGACCCCAACGGGATTCGAACCCGTGTTAACGCCGTGAAAGGGCGCCGTCCTAGGCCACTAAACGATGGGGCCGCGAGATCACAGAACCTCTTAGCTACCGAGGAACAAGCATAAGGGGGCGCGCGGCTTTTGCCAAACCAGGTGGTCGTGAAAAGCTCTCACGCTGATCAGCCGACTTGCACGGTGCGAGCTGGGCGAGGCTCACCCAGTCCAGGCGGGTTGGGGATGCCCGTCGGCCTCAAGTCCACCAGCTGGGGCATCCCGCGCCACCGTTCTCACTCGCTCGGGACCAACCGGGGGCGAGTTGTGAGTTTTCGCCCCCTCAGCGCGCCCACATGGGCGGAAAGTCGCAACTCGAGTCTCCAGCGCCTACGTGAAGCGGGCGGCGTGCGAACCCAGCGCCCCCAGTTCGCCGAATGCGGTCGGATGTGCGCGGAATCAGCTCATCCCACGGGTAGTTTCAACTCGACGTTGAAGGTACTGGGAAAAGGGTGCCCGCGTTGCTACTGTTAGCACTGTTAACAGTGTTATCAACGTGACTCGCGCGCTGCAGCGCTCGAGGGGGTACGAGTTGAACACGATTCGGGGAGTAATGACCATGAAGCGCACGTGGACCTCGACGCGCGGCACGCGGGTCGGCCCTAAGGCCTTTGTCGCGATCACCGCTGCACTCGCGACCCTCGTCGCGGGCACGATCCTCGGATTCGCGCACGACCCAGCGTGGGCTATCGACTACCCGACGTGGAGCGATGTCGCCGAGGTTCGCAACGATGAAGCTGCGACGAAGGCCAAGATCGCCCAGATCGAGGGCATGCTCGCTGGCCTCAAGGCCGAAGCGGCTCGCACTCAAGCCGACGCCGAAGCCAAGGGTCTGGTCTGGGCAGAAGCAGACCTGTTGTACCAAGAAGCCGCATTCAAGGCCGCCAATCTTCAGGAACAAGCGGATGCCGCCAACCAGGTAGCGACGGAATCCGAGCAGCGTGCGGGCCAGTGGGCCGCCCAACTCGTGCGTTCGGGAGGCGGGGACTTCACCGCCAACCTTTTGGCGAACGCCGGGGATGCAGACGACCTGCTCTACGGCCTCGGCATGTCGAGCAAGATCTCCGGCCAGGCGTACGCGATCTACGAGGGTGCTCTCGTCGATCGCAACACCGCGCAGTCCCTCACGGATCAAGCGGATGTCGCGAAGAAAGAACT
>JANNCX010000113.1:0-1891 GCA_031387145.1 Salinibacterium sp. | reverse complement strand
AACGCAACGTGGGGTGCCGTGACGGATCCCGCTGGTCCCAACGACTACGACGTCACGGCGACGGCGGATAGTGGCGCTGAGTTCTCCGGCGGATTAACGACGAAGAACTTCACTGGCACGCTTAATCCTCAATTGACCGAGGGTTGTCAAGGACCGCTGCTAGCGACAGCATCCCTTGCGTTCACGCCGGCGACATGTTCGACGGCGGAGCTAGTGGATCTCGTGAATTCCTCGATCTCGAGTGCGACGTGGGGTGCCGTGACGGATCCCGCTGGTCCCAACGACTACGACGTCACTGCGACCGCGGATAGCGGTGCGGAGTTCGCCGGAGCATTAGCGACGAAGAACTTCACTGGAACGCTCGACCCTGTGCTGCCAGAGGATGACCCCGCCTGCCTAGAGACCCTTGGTCCCGTTCAGCCGTCGGTGACCTTCAAGCAGATCACGTGTGACTCTGACGGCTCGTACACGTTGGGCTCGCCCACGCTCGGCGACTCGGACAAGCTGACGTGGACGGTGAACGGAATCCCGAACATCCCGTCGGGAACCTACGCGGTGGCTACCTCGAAGACCGTAACGGTCGTCGCGGGCGCGATCGATCCCGACGTGCTTGAGTTCGATTGGGTCGATCCCGCGCCGTTCAAGTTCGCGATGCCCACGGGCTGCGATCTCGAGACGCTTGCGTTGACTGGTTCGAGCGCTCCGCCGCTCTGGGCACTCAACGCCGGCATCGGTGTACTCGTGCTGGGTGCCGCGATGATGCTCATGCGACGTCGCGAGGAGTCGCTGTTCGAGTAGCCCCACCCTTGACTGCCAGGGAGAGCATTCCCCGGTAGCTAAGTAGAGAACGAAGAACCCCGGCGAACCCGAAGCCGGGGTTTTTCGTGCCGTACATTCGTGACATGACGAGCCTCACGCTTGAGCAGAAGGCGGCACTCGTCGTGGGTGCCGGGTTTTGGGTCACGGCGAGTGTTGGCGACATCCCGTCGATCACGATGACAGATGGACCTCATGGCGTGCGCAAACCCACGGGGGATGCGAGCCAACTTGGCATCGGTGACAGCAACCCAGCGACGTGCTTTCCGCCCGCAGCGGGTATCGCGTCGAGCTGGAACCCCGACCTTCTCGAGCGCGTCGGGCGTGCACTGGGTGCGTAAGCGCGGCAACAAGACGTGTCGGTGCTGCTAGGCCCGGGTGTCAACATCAAGCGTTCGCCACTGTGTGGTCGAAATTTCGAGTACTTCTCGGAGGACCCGCTCGTGAGCGGCGAGCTCGGGGGAGCTTGGGTTCGCGGGCTTCAGTCGACGGGCGTCGGTGCCTCGCTCAAGCACTTTGCGGCCAACAATCAAGAGTCCAACCGCATGACTGTGAGTGCTCAAGTCGATGAGCGCACGCTGCGCGAGATCTATCTGCCCGCGTTCGAGCGCATCGTTACTCGAGAACGACCCGCGACCGTGATGTGTTCGTACAACCTCATCAACGGTGTTCCAGCGGCAGAAAATTCGTGGTTGCTGAGCTCGGTCCTTCGAGACGAGTGGGGGTTTGCGGGGCTTGTCGTGTCCGACTGGGGCGCGGTCGATCGTCGCGTGCCCGCGCTCGCAGCCGGCCTGGATCTAGAGATGCCAGGGCCGCAACGTGACTCGACCGAAGCGATCGTCGCCGCTGTTGAATCCGGCGAGCTTGATGAAGCAGTGCTTGACGCATCGGTGGCGCGGGTGCTCGCTCTCGTAGCGAAGACACAGCCCACTACGAACGGCTCGGCTTCATCGAAGGGCCACCATGCGCTCGCTCGCGAGGCGGCAACCGAGTCGATCGTTTTGCTCCGCAACGAGGGCAATCTGTTGCCGCTCAAAAAGCTCGACGAAAACCGGTTTTCGTGGCACTCGTATGG
>JANNCX010000106.1:0-6564 GCA_031387145.1 Salinibacterium sp. | reverse complement strand
AAGACGGTGGACAACGACCTCTCCGCCACCGACTACACATTCGGCTTCGACACCGCGACGCAAATCGCGACCGAGGCTATGGATCGACTTCGCACGACGGGCGACTCGCACGGCCGCTGCATGGTCGCCGAAGTTATGGGTCGGCACGTCGGGTGGATCGCCTTGCACTCGGGAATGGCGGCCGGCGCGCACGCGATCCTGATCCCCGAGCAGAAGACGTCGATCGAGCAGATCGTCGCGTGGGTGCAATCGGCTCACGACCGTGGCCGCGCGCCGCTCGTGGTCGTCGCGGAGGGCTTCAAGCTCGACACGATGGACGATGCACACTCCGAGCGCGGACTCGACGCGTTCGGACGCCCGCGACTCGGTGGAATCGGTGACGTTCTTGCTCCCGAAATAGAGTCACGTACGGGAATCGAAACTCGCGCGACGACTCTCGGCCACATTCAGCGGGGTGGAACGCCGACGTCTTACGACCGCGTGCTCGCGACCCGCTACGGAATGGCCGCGGTCGACTCGGTTATTCACGCTCGCTGGGGCCGGATGGTCTCGCTCAGCGGAACGTCAATTACGCACGTCGCTTTTGAAGACGCTCTCGGCAAACTCAACACTGTGCCTCAGTCGCGCTACGACGAGGCTGCGATCCTCTTCGGCTGATCGTGCGGGCGATCGTAGTCAACCGACCGCAAGACGCGGAGGCCTTCGTCTCACTCGAGGAGAGCCTCGATGAACGCGAACTCATGCCAGGAGACGTCACGGTAGACGTCGACTTCTCGAGCCTTAACTTCAAAGACGCACTCGCGCTCGCGGGTCGACCCGGCATCGTTCGAGCGCAACGGCTCATCGCGGGCATCGATCTCGTGGGTGTCGTCGCCCGGTCGGATGCCCCCGCCTTCGCCAAGGGCGATCGGGTGCTCGTCAACGGCTGCGGGCTCGGCGAAACGCACCACGGGGGACTCGCGTCGCGCGCACGCGTCAACTCCGAGTGGGTCGTGCCTGTTCCGGCGGCCTTCAGCCAGAGCCAAGCGGCGGCGATCGGTACCGCGGGCTTCACCGCGATGCTCGCGGTGAAGGCCCTCGAGCGCGCGGGGGCGGCAGGCGACATCCTCGTCACGGGTGCGGCCGGGGGGCTCGGTTCGATCGCCGTGATGCTGCTTTCGCGGCTGGGGTTTCGGGTCGTGGCATCCACTGGCCGATCCTCGGAGCACGCGCGCTTAATGCAACTCGGGGCGAGCGAAGTCATCGACCGCGCGACTCTCTCCGAGGCGGGCAAGCCCTTGCAGGCACAACGTTGGGGCGGTGCGATCGACTCGGTCGGCGGTGCGACTCTCGCCAATGTGAGTGCGCAACTGAAGTATGGCGCGACCGTAGCGGTGTGCGGCAATGCGCAATCCGCTGACGTTCCGCTGAGCGTTTACCCGCTCATCCTGCGCGCCGTCTCGCTCGTGGGCATCAACTCGGTCGAAACTCCCCGCGCCGATCGACTCGACGCGTGGGCTTGCCTCGCGCACGACATCGACCGCGACCTCCTAGATTCGATCACGTCAACGATTGGACTAGCGGATGCCCGAGCCGTCGCCGAGCGCATGCTCGCAGGCGAAGGGCGTGGCCGAGTAGTTGTCGACGTGCGCCTCTAGGTGCATACTGGCGCGCATGCAGAACATCGACGCAATCGTTCGCTCGATTCAGCTCGACCTGACGCCTGAATTCGAGGAACGGCTCCGCGCCGCCCTCGCCGATCAGGAGCCGGCGTGGCTCATCGATCAGATCGTGCGCTTGACGCTCGATTCACACAGCCTCCAAGAAATCGACCGCAGGAGCGAGCGCGAAGCGAAGGCGAAGGCGCGCGCCGAGCGGCTCGAGCGGGTGACGTCGATGACGTTCGATCAGTCGGCACTCACGACGTTTGTGGCGGACCATCGTGGGCTCACGCGCGAAGACCTGCAAAAGTCGGGGCACCTTTCACTCGACGCACCCGCGAAGGGCACGGCATTGCTCACTTCAAGCGATCGCGGCACGGCGGGGGATGCCCTGCTTGAGCGCGCGAAAGACACCTTGTATGCACTCCTGTTCGGTGATGCAACAACCGCGACAGAACTGGATCGAACGCAGCAAGAGCTCCTCACGTTTGCTCTGCCACGATCGAAGGCCATCGCGCTCGACTTCATGCGGGCATCCACTGAGCTCACTGCCGCAGGCACGTGGCAAGACCCCGCGAGCGTCTCGAACGACGAGCGCGCTGACAACGTCGTTCTCGAGGTGCAATTCGGCGACACGGCCGACGAAGCCATTGGCGACGGAATCATCGTCGCGCTCACGGTAATCAACAATCTCGAGGTCAACGAGCAAGTGCTCTACGCTCGCATGATCAACGTCGAACAAACAACGCTCATTACTTAACCCGTGGCACACTGGCGCTCATGAACATCGTGCTCGTCATCATCGGAATCGTGCTCGTATCGATTGCCGCGGCACTTCACGTCGTGATCTTCGTTCTCGAGAGCGTGCGCTGGTCGAAGCCATCAACTTGGCGGGCGTTTGGAATCAAGACTCAAGCGGATGCCGACGTCGTGCGACCCATGGCCTTTAACCAGGGCTTTTACAACCTATTTCTCGCGGGCGGCATCGTTGTCGGCCTCCTTCTCGCGACAACTGCACCTCAAGCCGGCTTCGCGATCGTGTTCTTCGCCGCGGTCTCGATGGTTCTCGCGGCCACTGTGCTCATCTCAACCTCGCCGAAACTTGCCCGCGCGGCTCTCGTGCAAGGACTACCGCCGCTGCTCGGCGTGGTCGCCCTCGCCTTGGGGC
The DNA here is from genome assembly GCA_031387145.1 of Salinibacterium sp. GTDB lineage: Bacteria > Actinomycetota > Actinomycetes > Actinomycetales > Microbacteriaceae > Rhodoglobus. Next base: position 3,756 of record JANNCX010000106.1, on the reverse strand, counting down.
TCGTCGCGAGCTAAGTGAGCAAGAGAGGCTGAGCGAGCAAACCGGCTAAGCGCGCGACGCGTATTCCGCGAGAGCCGCGACGAGGGAATCCGCCGAGCGGTCCTCGGCGATGAGGTCGACCGTGAGGCCCGCGGCGCGAGCGTCAAAAGCCGTTCGAGGTCCGATACACGCGACGACGGTACCTTCGGGAAGCGGCGCGAGCTGGGCGGCAATTTGCCGAGCGACAGAGCCCGAGCTCACGAGGATTGCCCCGATTCGGCCGGATGCGACATCCGCACTCACCTCGTCAGACACCGGAACCCCCACCGTGCGATACGCGGCGACAAACTGTACATCCAGGCCGAGCGCGCCGAGGCCCGAGACGAGGTTCGGTTCCGCGAGGTCGCTTTGCGGAATCAGCACGCGTCCTGAAATTTCGGCCGTTGGCCACTGGTTCACGAGTCCACGTGCCGAATTGTCGCTCTCGGGCACGAAGTGCACGGGGTAGCCCGCGAGTTGAAGCGCTGCCGCCGTCGTCTCACCGACGGCCGCGATCTTGGTGGACTGTGGGATGCTCACGCGATGACCCATGAAGACGTCCACGGTCGTGGCGCTCGTGATGACGAGCCACTCGAATTGGCCGTCTTGTAGCTCATGCAGTGCGTTCACCAAAGCGGGACCGTCATCTGCCGTCGCGAAATTGATCATGGGCGCGATGACGGGAATCGCGCCATAGCTCCGGAGAGTCGACGCGACACCGTCGCCCCACTTTCCGCCTCGGGGCACTAGCACGCGCCAACCGCCGAGCGGTTTGGCTGCCATGCTCCCTATCCTGCCCCGAGCGGGGAGGCCTACGCGAATCGAGCGCTTTCGATCAGTCGTCGTCGCTCAGGATCGCCCACGCGACAACGCCCGCGACGATGATTGCTGCCGCGGTTGCACCGATGATCCATGGCACGGGATTCGCCTCGTATGACGACCGCACTTTCGTGCTCAACTCGCCCACGCGCTTCGGCACGTTGAGCTTGTCTTCGATGGCATTGAGCGTGGCCTCAAGGTCATCTCGAGTTGCCGATACTTTCGATCCGATGGGGTTACTCATGGTGCCACTCGCTTTCCGATGCCCTTTATTGCGCTGACATCCTTCTTAAGGCTCTCCATCGATTCAGACGGAGCCGTCGAACTCTTCTTCAATTGCGCTACTCCCGCGGCAATGAGAATCGCCGCGGCGGCGAGCAGAACCCCGCCGACGATGAGCGCAGCCGCCCAGGGTGGTAGTACTAGTGCGAGCGCGAGGATACCCGCGGCCGTGAACACCGCGACGGCACTCACGGCGAAAGCGCCCGCGACGACGATCAGGCCGATTCCGACCCCGGCTTGCTTGGCCTTGTTCGCGAGTTCGGCTTTCAGTAGCTCAATCTCTTGGCGCAGGAGGTCGGCGAGCAGCCCGGGAATGTCGCCGATGAGGGAGAACAGCGATCGTTTGCGCGGGCCTCGCGGTGCATCCGTCATCGCTGGCTACTTTGTCGTCGAGGGCTTCGGTGCGGGCTTGGTCGCCGGCTTCGAAGCAGAAGACTTCGTGCCCCTGACTTGCGACGCAACCTTTTTGGCACTGTCGCTCAAGAACTCGGCGACCTCGGGGGCCTTGTCTTTCATGAAGTCCTCGGCGAGGTCGACCTTCTGCTGCACGCGCGGGTCGTTCCAAAACTTTGATACCGCTGCCTTCATTTGGTCGTACTTCTCGCGGCCAGCTCGCGTGCCAAGCACGTAGCCGATACCCACACCGACAACCAAAAGGATCTTGCCTCTCATCGTCTTCTCCATTCGTTTCGCGGTTGGTACTTCAAACATAGCCCCGTTCATGCCGGAACTGGAATGTAAAGTGGCGACGTGGAGTTCACACCCTTTACGTTCGAGTCACCCATCGAGTGGGGCCGCATCGTTTTGCGCCCGATGATCGCGAGCGACCTCGAGGCAGTTCATGGATGGATGTCCGACGAAGAGGTCGTGCGCTACCAGCTCTACGAACCGCGAACGCTCGAACAAGTCGCCGATCGGCTTGAGGAGTACTCGCAAGCCGTGCGACTAGAGAAGGACAACGACTACATTCAGCCGGCGATCGTCGTCGACGGCACCGTTGTCGGATTGATCTACTTCAAGATCTCGAGCCTCGATGACCTCACGGGCGAAGTCGGCTGGTCGCTCGCGCACGAGCACCACGGCAAAGGTTTCGCGTTTGAGGCGGCGACCGCGACGCTCGACCTCGCGTTCAGAGTGCTGGGGTTGCACCGCGTGTTCGCCGAGCTCGACCCGCGCAACGAGTCATCCATTTCCCTGTGCACGCGGCTCGGGATGCGCGAAGAAGCGCGCTTCATCGAGAACCTGATGTTCAAGGGCGCTTGGGCCGACACGGGCATCTACGGCATCCTCGACCGAGAGTGGCAATCTCGCCTCTAGCGCTTGCGGCGCTGCCACCACGCCGCGACCCCGCGAACAACGGGGTTGTTTGCGACGGCCACGAGCACGGGGAGTTTCGAGAGAGACGACCCCACTCCGGGAAAACGCATGAGCCTGCGCATCGAGAGCGAGCCGACCATGTCGAGTGTGCTCGTGCCGCGGTCACCCCGATCGGCCGCGCTCCCCGCAGCTCGCGCGATAATGGGACCAGCGACAGGGTGATCGAGAAAGTCCGATACCCGTGAGTCGAGCGTGAGTCGCGCGGGCGGAGGGTGCGGCAGCCGAACAGTCGTCGTGAGCGCGACGTCAATAGCCGAGTCCGCGATCTCGACGAGATACTCGCCACCCTCGACGAGCCACCCCGAGGAGCGGGCGTCCCAGTAAGCGAAGGCGCGGGCATCCAGCGCAAAAGTCACTCGCGCGGACTCGCGCGGCTCAAGCGACACCTTTTCGAAGGCGCGCAGCTCTCTGCGCGGTCGCGCGACTTTGCTCTTGGGCGGCGCGACATAAAGCTGCACGACGTGCTTGCCCGCGCGCGTTCCCGTGTTGGTTACGGTGACGGATGCAGCTTTATCGGTCGCTCTTAGGTCGTCGTATGCGAAGGTAGTGTAGCTGAGCCCGAAGCCGAACGGATACCGCACGGCCACATCGACGCTCGAGTAATAGCGGTACCCGACGAATACGCCCTCCCCATACCGCACGAGATCCTGGTCTCCGGGAAAGTTGAGATACGACGGGGTGTCTTGCAGCCGGAACGGGATGCTCTCCGCGAGCTTGCCCGACGGTACAGCCCGACCAAACACGATGTCCGCGATGGCAGAGCCGCCCGCTTGACCCAGTAGCCACGCCTCGAGAATTGCAGCAACCGAGTCGTGCCACGGCTCAAGCGATACGACACCGCCATTCGTGAGAATCACGACCGTGCGCGGGTTTGCGGCCGCAACGGCCGCGATGAGCCGCACTTGCGCAGGCGGAAGGTCGAGGTGCGTTCGGTCGAAACCCTCCGACTCGTCTCCGTCGGGCAGACCAACGAAGAGCAACACGGATTCGGATCGAGCTGCAACCGCGACGGCTTCAGCGACGAGCGGCGCGGGGTCGGCCCGCGGGTCGAGGCTATAGCCACGACAGAACTCGACGGGCGCGAGTGCCGAGATGGCGTCGAGTGCCGAGTCAAGGCGAGTAGGGATGACTTGTGAACTGCCCGCTCCCTGATAGCGCGGCGTGCGAGCAAACTCACCGATACCGGAAATGGCTTGCGCTGTCGCGTGGGTAATAATTGCCCCCGCGTTGCGGAGCAAAACGATCGACTCGGTTGCCGCC
>JANNCX010000089.1:0-2750 GCA_031387145.1 Salinibacterium sp. | reverse complement strand
AGTTCTTTCGGTGATGACGCGAGAAGCGTGTTGAACACGAGCGCGACGATCGCTCCTTGACCGAGACCGAGCACGATGAGCCCGACGACAACGAAGAACTGCTCCCACTCATTTCGAATCGTGAACGCGAGAAAGATGAGGCCGGCTGCAACGACAATGAAGCCGAAGCGAGCGATGTTGCGCGGAGCGAATCGGCTGTAGAGGGTCGCAACGACTGAGCTCGCGACGAAGATCGACAGAGTGTATGGGATGACTGCGATCGAGGTCTCGAAACTGGTACGGCCCTGCACGATCTGTAGGTACAGCGGAATAAGAAAGTTGGCCGCAGTTCCGACGAACAGCATCGCGCTCATCGCGAGCGTCGTTGCCTTGTCGGATGTGTCTTTGAGAACATCGAGGTCGAAGATCTGTGGCCGACCCTCGGCCTTGCGCTTGCGGGTCCACACGAAGAACAACTGCGCGCCGATAATGCCGAGCACGATAAGCACGGGCGCCGGTGAGAGCCCGAGCACAGTGAACGGGGCGGATGCGCTCGCAAAGTAGACGCCCCAACTGTTGAGGCCGCTGAATCCGAAGCTCAAAAGAATGACGGACGATGCGGCAATCATCGCTCCCGCCCAGTCGATCTGTACTTCGGGCATTGCCGGAATCTTCTTGAGCCTGAAGCTCAAGATCAGATTGACTACCGCGAGGCCCGCGACGAGCATGAACGAGTAGCGCCAACCGATCGTCGAAGCGAATGCTCCCGCGATGAGGAGTGCGAGAACGCCCGCCGCCGGGATCGCCGCGGCGAGGAACCCGATCGCGCTTGCTTGTTGCTTTCCCTTGAAGTTAGCGGCGATGAAGACCACGAGGGCCGGTGCGATTAGTGCAATCACAGCACCTGATGCGGCTTGCGCGATGAATAGCATCGCTGGCGAAACGCTGAGCGCGACTCCCAACATCGCGAGTCCGTGAATCACGACGGCAATCTGAAACACTCGCCGCGAGCCGAACTTAGCGCCAACCTTGGCGCCGAGCAGGATGAAGGCCGCCATTGCAAAGGTGCCAGCGGTGATCGCGGTGCCGACCGTAGTCGCGGGGGTATCGAGGTCACTCGTAATCCCGCCCATCGACACCGTGAGGGCATTGACAGCAAACGATGCCTGAATCTGCGTGAGAACTACGACTATTAGTGGGAGCCAGGATGCCGAGACTGTCGCGGTATCTGTTGTCGCCTTCGAAGTTGTCATCAAAGCTCCTTGATTCATTGTCAACTGGGGATGAGACTACACGGAACGTTCGTTCGCGCCCACTAGTATTCGGGCACCGACTCAAAGGAGAAATGCTGTGGGGTTTTCACGTCGAATTTCGTTGATCAGTGGTGCAGTATTGGCCGTCGCTGCGCTAGCAGGGTGTGCAACGGGAGCGGGCTCCGCTGTCCCGGCTACGGAAGCGGATCTCGTCGGGACTTGGGCGCTCGACGAAGAGTCTTCGTCGCCCGAGCAACCGTTCATTTCGTTCAGCGACGACGGTTCGTGGATCGCATCCGATGGATGCAATCAAGTGCGTGGCACATGGCAACTCGGCGACGACGGCTCCCTCATGACGACGTCGGGCCCATCCACACTCATGGCGTGTGATGGTGCTCAATTGCCACTCGCTATGGCTCAAGCAACCTCGGTCGAGATCGAGGGAGACATGCTCATTCTGACGAGTTCAGGCGAATCGACGACAACGGTCCTCGTGCGCTCAACCGACCCAGCCGTTGGGCCGCAAGGACTCCCGATCGGTCGATGGGTCGAGTCCGATTCCGCGGGAGCCCCGTTCCTCGACTTCAGCGCTGACGGCTCGCTCTCGGGCAACGACGGTTGCAACTCGATGGTGGGCGGCACGTGGATCGCGAACGATGATGGATCCTTCGACGTCGTCATGGGGGCATCCACTCGCATGTTCTGCGAGGGTGTCGACACGTGGCTCAATCTCGCCACGAAGGGCCGGATTCAGGCACAAGTGATGACGCTCGAAGACGCCACCAGCGTTGTACTCGGCCAGCTATTTGCGCAGTAACATTCATTCGTATGTTTTCTCACACTAGTTATCGAAAGCGAGCCTTCGCATGAACTTCACCGGCACCCCAATTCTTGACTTCATTTGGACCACATTTCTGATCTTCATCTGGATCGCGTACATCATGATCCTGCTGCAGATTTTTGTGGACCTCTTCCGCGACCGCGAACTGAACGGCGTATTCAAGGCCCTGTGGTTCATCTTCCTGATCTTCGCGCCGTTCCTGGCGGGATTCATCTATCTGATCGCACGTGGCCGAGGCATGGCCGAGCGCCAGATTGCGCAAGTGAACGCGCGTACTGAGGCAACCAACGCGTACATCCGCCAGGCGGCTGGCAGCGGACCGGCCGGTGACATCGCAAGCGCCAAGGCGCTGCTTGATGCAGGCACGATCGACGCCGCCGAGTTCGAGAAGCTCAAGAAGAAGGCTCTCGCCTAAATCACGTGTGCGTGCGAGGGGCCGTGTGGCGAAAGCTGCGCGGCTCCTTCGTGTCTTCCCGGTACCCTGTATTCCGTGACTACGCTCCCCAACCCCTTCGGACAAGTGCTCGTTGCGCTCGTTACTCCGTTTCAATCCGACGGCGAAGTCAACTGGACCGACGTAGAAAAGCACATCGATGATGTCATCCACGCGGGCGCGGACGGCATCGTCGTATCGGGGACTACAGGGGAGACCTCTACGCTCACCGACCCAGAGAAAA
>JANNCX010000277.1:0-3786 GCA_031387145.1 Salinibacterium sp. | reverse complement strand
GGATCTCGGAGTTCTCGCGACCGACCGCGTCATCATTTCGATCGATGAAGTGCGCCAACTCGTGTCGACGTCGCAGTTCTCGCCGTCGGTGAGCCGCTATCGCGTCATGGTCATCGAAGACGCAGATCGCATGACCGAGCGCACGTCGAACGTTTTGCTCAAAGCCCTCGAAGAGCCGCCCCCGCGCACAGTCTGGATCCTCTGCGCACCAAGCGAAGCTGACCTGATCCCGACGATTAGATCTCGAGTGCGCGCTGTTCGATTGCGCGTTCCGTCGATCGAGCAAGTGGCCGATCTACTGCAACGCCGGGACGGTGTGGATGCAGCAACCGCGACGCGAGCGGCCCGCGAGGCTCAATCGCACATCGGCATGGCGCACCGGCTCGCCACCAATAGCGAAGCGCGTGATCGACGGGAACGTACCCTCTCGATCGCACTAGGCATCCACTCGGTGTCAGGGGCGGTCATCGCGGCCGCTTCGCTGCTAGAAACCGCCAAGGCCGACGCTGAGGCGATCACGGAAGAGCGCGACGCTCAAGAGCGAGACTCGGCGATGCGGTCCCTCGGAATCGAACCAGGCGGCACGATTCCGCCGGCCCTGCGGTCTCAACTTAAGAATCTCGACGAAGACCAGAAGCGCAGGGCGACGCGAAGCTTGAGAGACGGCATCGACCGGATCATGGTCGACCTACTGTCGCTCTATCGAGACATCCTGCTCATTCAGTTGGGCGTGACGGAGCAACCCATCAATTTGCGGATCATCGACGAATTGCACGCCGCCGCGGCTCTATCAACTCCCGCTGACACGCTCGAAACGATGGACGAGATCGCGATTGCCCGCCGTCGAATCGACAGCAACGTGGCTCCCACACTCGCACTCGAGGCGATGCTCGTCTCGGCAAGCAGAAAGCGCTCATCGTGAGAAGGTTCGCTCAAGTCGCCATCGTCCTAACCGTGAGCATCACGCTGAGTGGTTGCGTCTCTTGGTTCCTCGGACCCGAGTCGTCGTCGACCTCGACCCCGACGGGCGAAGAAGTCGCGCCAGGACTTGAGCCCTACTATTCGCAAGTGCTCGAGTGGACGGCGTGCGGCAACGGAATGCAGTGTGCCACGGCGATTGCTCCGCAAGACTGGAGTGCGCCGACGGGGGCCGAGATCGAACTCGCGCTCGTACGTCAGACGGCGAAATCCGCCAATCGCCTTGGATCACTTCTCGTCAATCCCGGCGGACCTGGCGGATCTGGCTTCGACTTCATCAAGGAGAGCCTGTACTACGCGACTTCCGCGCGACTTCAAGCGAGCTACGACATTGTCGGGTTTGACCCTCGCGGCGTCAATCGATCCACTCCCGTGAGTTGCTACGAAGATCCTGCCGAGTTGGACTCCTACATTTACGACATCTTCCCGGGCGAACCGGGTAGTGAAGAGTGGCTCGCCGCCTCGAACGAAGCCAACAAGAACTTCGGCGCTCGCTGCCTCGAGATAACGGGCGACCTCTTGCAGTTCGTCGACACTCCGAGCGCCGCGCGCGATCTCGACATGCTGCGCGCAATCCTCGGCGATAAGACCCTCAACTACCTCGGCTACTCGTACGGCACGCTCTTGGGCGCCGTCTACGCCGACCTCTTCCCGGGCAAGACGGGCCGCCTCGTACTCGACGGAGCGGTCGACCCGGCGGCGACCGAATTCGACGGAACCGCGGCCCAAGCTCAAGGATTCGAGGGGGCGCTCAAGGCGTTTCTCGCGGATTGCTCAACCGCGAGTGATTGCCCATTCCGCGGATCCGTGGATGCCTCCCTCCGCGAGATCCGCGCTCTTCTCGACAGCCTCGACGCGAGCCCTCTCACGCACAGCGATGGGCGCCAATTGGGAAGTAGCGCGATGTTCACGGCGATCATCCTGCCGCTCTATAACCAAGACAATTGGCAGTACTTGCGGCAACTCTTCACGACGGTGTTTCAAGGGGATGCGAGCTACGCGTTCGAGCTCGCCGACAATTACAACGGCCGCAACGCCGACGGCACGTACCGCGATAATCAGCTGGAAGCCTTCATCAGCATTAACTGCCTCGACGCGCACGGCGACGGCAATCTCGAGCAAATGCAAGCTGAAGCGCTAGAGCTCAAGCGCCTCGCGCCCGTGTTCGGTCCCCAAATGTCGTGGGGTGGAACGGGGTGCCCGAACTGGCCGCTCCCGTCGAAGCGCGATCGCGAGCCGATCGTCGCTGCGGGCTCCGCCGACATCCTCGTCGTGGGAACCACGGGCGACCCCGCGACGCCCTACAAGTGGGCCGTGACCGTCGCCGAGACCCTCGAAAACGGTCACCTCGTGACGTACGACGGCGAAGGCCACACGGCATACAACAAGTCCAATTCGTGCGTAAACAAGGCCGTCGAGGACTTCTTGATCGACGGGGTTGTACCTACCTCCGACCCAATGTGCTGAGATAAGATCAGCCTCGTGTTCACGGCATCCGCGCATCCCACTCGAATTGCACTTCTCGCGGCTACGTCGTCGCTCGTCCTGATGCTCACGGGGTGTTTCAACTTCGCGGGTATCACGGGCAACGGCGCCACCTCTCAACCGACGGGCGAGGATGTCGCGGCCGAACTAGCGCCGTACTACCACCAAGTTCTCACGTGGGCCGAATGCGACAACGGCATGCAGTGTTCGACGGCGATTGCGCCAATGGACTGGTCGAACCCGTCGACAGAGACCGACATCGAGCTCGCCCTTGTCCGCCAGCCTGCGACGGGAACGAAGATCGGTTCGCTCTTCATGAACCCGGGTGGTCCCGGCGCATCTGGTTTTGACTTCGTCTACGACAGCATCGACTACGGCGCGAGCGAAGACCTCCAAGCGAGTTTCGACGTCGTGGGCTGGGACCCCCGTGGTGTCGGACGATCGAGCGCAGTCTCGTGCTACGACGGTGCGGGCCTCGACGACTTCATCTACGGCTTGCCGGATGCTCCTTCCGGCACGCAAGCGTGGATCGACGAGGTCACGCAGACGTCGATCGACTTCGGCCAAGCGTGTTTGGCCAAGACAGGCGAGCTGCTTCAATTCATCGATACTCAGAGCACGGTTCACGACCTCGACATGCTGCGCGCGGTCGTGGGCGACGAAAAGCTCAACTACTTCGGGTACTCCTACGGAAGTGACATCGGTTCGTATTACGTCGAGAACTTCCCAGACAAAGTCGGGCGCCTCGTCGTCGATGGCGCGACCGATTCATCGATCTCGGTTTTCGAGGTCGGACTCGTTCAGACCAAGGGATTCCAGCTCGCACTTGAGCATTACCTCGAAGCTTGCCCCGACCTCTTCGAGGACTGCCCATTCACGGGAGTGCTCGCGACCGACCTCGCGACGATTCGCGAGCTATACGACCGGTACGATGCCAACCCCATCGCGGGCGTGGACGGACGCATGATGGATGCGGGCGTGCTCGATATCGCCATGAGCATGGCGCTCTATTCTCAAGACTCGTGGGAGTTCTTGAACGACTTGTTCTCCGAAGCCGCGGTTGGTGAAACGGACACGGCGTTCTTCCTTGCCGACTATTACTACGGTCGCGACGTCGACGGCACCTACGTCGACAACTCCCTCGAGGCATTCATCGCGATCTATTGCGTCGACTACCCGGCAGAAACAGACCCGGCCGTGCTCATCGAGCAAGATGCCTTGCTTCGCGCGGCGTCTCCGACGACGTACCGACCTAGCCCACCAATTGGTGACGTCACGTGCATCAACTGGCCGTTCCAGTACACGGGTCCGCCGCTCACGACC
>JANNCX010000061.1:0-2120 GCA_031387145.1 Salinibacterium sp. | reverse complement strand
CGGCGCTGCTGCACGGGCTGGTGATTACGTTCCAGTGGAGGGAGACGGTGCCGATCGACGGCGCCATGCCTTGGTCTATCGGAAAGTCGGTTGCGTCGTAGTCGGCGGTTGCATCGGCCAGGAACAGGGTCGTAACGAGGCTGGAAAACAGGATTGTCTCCGGGTGGTGGAAGTCCTGCTCACCGAGCAGCGCGTGAGCGAACCTCGCAGCATCGCTGTCGTAATCGATGGCCCACGCCGATATCAAGTAGCCGATTGGCGGGGCACCGTCCGCGGTCGGCGCCACGGCTGCTAGTTCGGCACCGCTAAGCCCACCCTCGTTCGCCGCCTCGATCGCCATGTTCTGCGCTTGCCACGCCGTGGTGCGAATGATCTCGGTCCCCGACCGATTCCATTCCTCCTCAATCGCGACCCCGGCATTCTCGAGTGCGTCGGTGACGATCGCAACCTTCGACGCGTCGAATGGCAGACTTCGCAGTTGCTCGACCTTCTGGAGTGCGCCCGAATCGATCGGCATCGAGTCGCCTGCCCCGACAGACGGCCCACACCCTGCGAGCGCGAGGGCCAGGATCACTGTGACCGCTATGGGTCCAAGCGCACGCTTTAACCGGGTCATCTGCACATCTCCCCAACCTTGGGTCGTACGGAGTGCTCGCAAGCTTAGTCCGCAAAGGATGCGCCGAGTGGTGAAGTCGAAACGAGCCCGGGCAGTTCAGCTGCGCTGAGCGAAGGCACTTTCATAGAGGCAAACGGATGCCGCGGTAGCTAGGTTCATCGATTCGGCGTGCCCATAAATGGGCACCGTGATGACCCAATCCGCCAACGCGTAGTGATCGTCCGTGAGCCCCCGAGCCTCGTTGCCGAACAACCACGCGGTGGGAGCGACGAGCGCGCCCGCTTTGCGAGCCGCGAGCAGATCGGCGCCTTTGATGTCGGCGGCGATGACTTGAAGACCGACCTCCTTCGTTCGTTCGATGACAAGCTCGAGTTCATTTCCGACGGCGACGGGGAGATGAAAGAGCGAGCCCGTCGTGGCTCGCACGACCTTGGGGTTGTAGAGGTCGACGCTTCGACCCGTGAAGATGACCGCGTCTGCGCCCGCGGCATCCGCTGCCCGAATGATCGTGCCCGCGTTGCCGGGGTCGCGCACCTCTTCGAGGATTGCAATGAGTTTGGGTTCGCCAGCGAGGATGTCTTTGAGCGATGTCGGGAATTGGCGGCAGACCGCGACGATGCCTTGCGGGGTCACGGTATCTGCCATTGCATCGAGCACGTGCTCCGTCACGAACTCGACCTCAAGCTCTGCGTTGCGCGCGGCGGCCGAAAGGTCGGGATGCTTCTCCCACGCGGTCGGCGTCGCGAACAGCTCGAGAATCAACTCGGGTCGGAACGCTAAAGCCTCGGTTACCGCTTGCGGGCCCTCCAAGAGGAAAAGCCCGGTCTCGGACCGGGCTTCCCTCTTGGCAAGCTTTGCCACAGCGCGCACGCGAGGTGAGCGCGGGTTGTCGATCATGCCGACAGCCTATTCGCCTTCGTTACGCAACAGCCTTGGGCGCGCTCGTATCGGCAGGAAGTGCTGCCTTCGCGGTCGCGACGATCGCGGCGAACGTGGCGGGCTCGGTGACGGCGAGGTCAGCGAGAATACGACGGTCGACCTCGATGCCAGCGAGGTTGAGTCCCTGGATGAGGCGGTTGTAGGTCAGGCCGTTTGCACGCGATGCAGCGTTGATGCGCTGGATCCACAAGCGACGGAAGTCACCCTTGCGGGCGCGACGGTCGCGGTATGCGTAAACGAGCGAGTGGGTAACTTGCTCTTTGGCCTTGCGGTAGAGACGCGAACGCTGTCCGCGGTAGCCCTTTGCGCGCTCGAGAATTACCCGACGCTTCTTGTGGGCGTTTACTGCCCTCTTTACTCTTGCCATTTTCTTCTACCTGACCCTTACTTACCGAGAAGCTTCTTGATGACCTTGGCGTCTTGAGGAGCAAGTACTTGCTCCTGGTTGAGCGATCGCTTGCGCTTTCCGCTCTTGACCTCCAGGTTGTGGCGCATGCCGGCCTGCTGCTTCATGACCTTGCCGCTACCGGTGAGCTTGAAGCGCTTTTTCGCGCCGGAGTGCGTC
>JANNCX010000047.1:0-4498 GCA_031387145.1 Salinibacterium sp. | reverse complement strand
GGCGGCAATTCCGCGAGCACTAAGACAAGCTTTGCCCAGTCGTGGTTCGTGCCGCTCGCGGCGAGGGTGGCAATACCGGGAGTCGCCGAGTAGGTGTCGCGCGTGACATCCACCACTTCCACCGTCTCTGGCACGGTAATCGACTGCGCATTCGCAGCGATGTATGCCTGTAGTTGTTGCGCCGAGCTCTGCGGCGGCACGGCCACGAGTGCGATACCTGCGAGGAGGGACGCGGCGGTGAAGGCCGCGGCGATGACGATGCGCCGATCGCTCCACCGAACGCTCTTGAGACTCGTGACCAGGTCGCGGCGAGGTGCTTTGTGAGAAGTCATATCGTGGAGGTGCTGCGAAGCGCTCAATGGGCTGTCAGCAGGACGTTGTCCACGCTAGCCGAGCGATGTTGGCAAAGCCCTGTGAGCGTCGTGCGCGACGTAGACCGTGTTCGAGGAAGTGCCTCCCGTGATCGGGTTGTCGAAGTCAACGACATGGGCGATGGCCGACTCGAACACACTCGCAAGCACTGTCATGAAGTCATCGTCGGGAGGGTCATCCGACCACAGCGCAAAGATTCCAGCGGGCTTGAGGTGCCGGCTGAGCAAGGCGAGTCCGTCGAAGGTATAGAGATCCGCATGGCTCGGGTCGAGTCGGTGCCGGGGAGAGTGATCGACGTCGAGCAGGATCGCATCGTAACGCTGAGCGCTTTCGAGTGGTCGCCGCATGAGGTCGAAGAAGTCATCCACCACGAGTTGCGTTCGAGCGTCGCCGACGAGCTTTTCGGAGACTGGCAGCAGGCGCCGCTCATGCCAGTCGATCACGGCCGGGAGCGCATCAATGACCGTTACAGAGCCGACACGCGCGTCGTCGAGCGCGGTGACGGCCGTGTAGCCGAGGCCAAGCCCACCCACGAGCACTTCGAGGTCAGCGCCGCGTGCGAGCGCAAGCCCGAGCACAGCGAGCTGCTCTTCGGCCACGGTAAACAGGCTCGACATGAGAAACTCGTCACCGAGCTTGACCTCGAAAATTTCTACGCCGACGGATGCCTCCAGCCGGCGCCTCAGCGTCAGTTCACCCATTGGTGTCGAACGCCAGTCGAGCTCTTCGAATCTCGCACTCACGATGTCATTGTGCCGTACCGGAGACAGAGAAGCCCGGCATCCCTCGCACAGGTGAGGGATGCCGGGCTGGTTGAGTCGGCCGGGCTACTTCTTCTTCGCTACAGGAGCTTCGTCGAGCGAGCTCTCGATGGCCGCGAATGCCGCGTCATCGTCGAGCGACTTGATGCGTGCAACTTGGAAGATGATCAGCGCGTACACGCACTTGGCCAAGATGTCTGCGACCGAGTATCCGATCTGCTTTCCTACCCATGCGTCAGAACCGGTGAGGTTGAGCAACGGCAGGAGGAACGCAATTGGGTAGACGCCCCAGCTAAGCAAGAGCAAGTAACGCAAGTTGCTGAGCTTAGAGCGCACCCCGATCGGCTGCTTGTCGAGCGACTTGCCCAGCTGCACGAACAACACGAACAGGATGTAGGCGAACGGGATGCTCGAAAGCAGGCCGAAGAGGCCGCGGATACCGTTGTCGGTGCTGACCTCTCCTACATAACCGAGTGCAATCATGAGCCCGGCAGCAGGTACCAGGCGAATGAGCAGGCTCGACTGAACCGCCTTCGCGAGTGCGAGAACTGCGATGAGCTCGACGAGTAGTAGTGGCACCGTCAGGAGCCAGTCGACGTAACGGTAGCCTTCGTTGAACGACTCACCAGCCGCTTGAACGTAGTCACCGTTGCCGCCCACCGCGTCCGTTACAAATGCGGCCCTGAACGAGTCGAAGATGCGGAAGTAGTGGTACGCAGCGATACCACACACCACGATCGCGACGGTAATTGCCTGACGGTAGCGAGGCAGAACCCGGGGCAGCGAAATCAGCAGGAATAGCGCAGTAAAAAGCTGAGAGGCGATGACGAGGGACAGGAAGTTGTAAACGGTGTCGTACTGATCTTGCGAGAGTATGTCTGGAATCACGGTGTTCTCCATTGCACTTTGCGAATGTTTGGCATCGCGCTGAACGCTGTGCTCAACGCGATGATGTGGCGCCATAAGCAAATGCATCTGGAGCCACAAACTAATATAGTGGGTAAGTGAATCAGTAAGTCAATTAGACCGTGAGAGATTTTGACTATTGGCAGTTAGAATTTGATTCGTCCACAATCCGACGCACGGTCGGCGAGAACTGCCTCGGGAGGTGACGTGAACGACGCGCAATCGAAAGCCCATGAACTGATGGGATTCCCGGCTGCTGCGAGCGCTTTTGTCAGTGCCTTTGAGGCAAACCAACGTCGCCTCGCGATCGACGCGGGGCTTACTGGCACCGAATTGCGCGCGCTCTTTCGGGTCGCCCAAGTCGTCAGCATGACCCCGAAGGATCTCGCTACACATCTCGGACTAACCACGGGCGCCGTCACCGCGATCTCACGCCGCCTCGTGGAGGTTGGCCTGTTCCAGCGGGTCGATCATCCGGATGACCGCCGCAGTCTTTTTCTCGAACTCACTCCGCACGGACACGGCGTCATGACGCAACTACACGGCGACTTCAAGGACATGCTCGCCGCATCAACCACAAGCTTGAACCCTCAGCAGCTGGAGTCCTTTACCGCGGCTCTCGCTTCCGTCGCGTCAGAAGTGCGCGCTCGCGCGAATCGGCCCTAGGGCATCCGCCGCTCCCCGCACGCGTCGAGCACCCTCACAACCAAAAAAGACACTCTGAGGGTGTCATTTCGGTATCTGCGGAGACGGAGGGATTTGAACCCTCGGTACCCTTGCGGGTACTCCACCTTAGCAGGGTGGTGCACTAAGCCGGACTATGCGACGTCTCCAAGTGTCTCAGCAATCATAGCCACTGAGACGGGCCCTTTCGTTCGCGCTAGTCGGCGTACGCCTCTTGCGTGATCGAGCACGTGTAGTTTGCCGCGGTTTGACCACGTACTCCTTCGACCACTGGCAATCCCGTGTTGTCGACGGGCGCTTCGGTCGGATCCGAAGTCGCGTTGGGATCTGGCACGGGCGCGTTGGGATCGGCTGTCGAGCCGGTGTCGTCGCCCGCAGCCGACAGCACGAACGGCTGGTCGGCTGCGATGAGGGCCATCATTGCGTCACCGGTCTCGGTGAGCGGGCGAACCTTGCCGGCATAGATTCCCGTGCCGCCCGTGGCGCCGGGGTACTGCACGAACGTGACACGCTCGAGCGGGATGTCCTTGAGCGCGAGCGCGATCGAGACCATCGTCGAGGCGTTAGCCAGGCTCGTGGAGAGTTTCATGCTCTCGAGTGCGGCAGCCGCCAAGTTGTAAAGCTTCTTGGGATCACTCAAGGTGTCCGCACTCTTGAGGGTGCGCACGAGTGACGACAAGTAGACCTGCTGTGAACTGATGCGTGTGAGGTCACTGCCGTCGCCGACGCCGTGACGCGAGCGAAGGAACGCGAGCGCCTCGAAGCCCTGAAGCTTGTAGGTTCCAGCGGCCGGAAGATTGATGCCTGTATACGGGTCAATCATGGGGCCCGTGATGCACACGTCCACGCCACCGATTGCGTCCGACATCTTGATGACGCCCTCGAACGTGATTATGCCCGCGAATTGGATCGGGAGGCCCGTGAGTTCGGAGATTGTCATGGCGACGCAATTGAGTCCGCCGTAGTAGAGCGCGACGTTGAGCGGCTCGGTCGAGTAACCCTTGGTGTCGCCGGATCCGTCGTCCCACGGGCACTCGGGGATGCCCACAACCATGTCGCGCGGGAAGCTAATCGCGACGGCGTTGGTCTGGTCTTGCGAGACGTGCAAGAGCATGTTGACGTCGTTGAGCACGGCGCTCTCGTCTTCTACGCTGCCACCTATACCACCCGAGTTCTCGCGACTGTCGCTACCGACGATGAGAATATTGAATCCACCCTCGATTGCGCCAATCTCGGGGATGGGTCCTTCGGTCGCCTGAATGATCGTCACGGTCTGCGTCTTTGACGTCAGGCTGTTGATGACGATCGCGCCGACCGACCCCGCACTGAGCAAGATGACGACAAGAGTCGCTCCCATGACCTTGAGCAAGAGAGGCCACGCGCGGCGCTTAGGCAATTGGCCGTGACGAGCGATCGTCGCGACGGCGGATCCGCTAGAGCGCAGTTCCGCTCGAGGTCGCAGTTCGCTCATGACAAATCCTTTCGTGACCCGGCGGTGGGAGTGAGGCGGTGTGTGTAAGTACGAAAGCGGAGGGCGTGGGATTCGAACCCACGAGACATTTCTGCCCACCAGTTTTCAAGACTGGCTCCATCGGCCACTCGGACAGCCCTCCCAGCGTGACCACTCAAGAGTCTAACCGATGAGCCGTTCTCGACCCTGATAATCCGGCGTGAGCCTTTTACGCGCCGAACGCGTCGAGAAGCACCGCTACGCCGTCGTTGAGATCGGTCGCCGTGACTTCATTGGCTGAGGCGACTACTTCGTCGGGCGCTTG